>NZ_JAPVZW010000003.1:0-215643 GCF_041432595.1 Streptococcus sp. 27098_8_86 | reverse complement strand
CTTTTTCACCTTTAGCACCTTGTGCCCCAGTGAGACCGCGTTCACCTTGGTCTCCTTTTTCACCTTTAGCACCATCTTTAATAGCAATTCTTTGAACAAGTTCGTCTACACCTTCAGTGTAAACACCGTTACCATCATTATCAAGATAGAAAGTGAGGTTATTGGTATCACCGATTTTATTTTGATCAACACGTGGTTTTACAGTTTCAATGAATTCTTTAGCAACACCGATTTGAACAATACGTGGTTTAGCTTCTTTAGTAACTCTATTACTAATTGGCAAGCCTAGGATTGTTTCATTACCTAATCGATGAACTTTATAGGTAATTTGACGTTGTCCTTTTTCACCTTCTCTAACTAATCTAGTCTCACCTTCTGGCAATTTACTAGTTGGAAGATAGATAGTTTGGAATTCAAGTTCTTCTGTAACAGTCTTGTTACTAGTACCACCATTTGGATTTGCATCCAAGAGGAGTGGATTTGCTCTGTAATAATAGTTGGAGTTACTGTATGGGTCATTGCTAGTAGCGGCACCGCCACCACCTTGGTCCACGTTAAAAGTAACTGGTTTCAAACGAACAGACAAGTCACCATTTGGATTAATGATAGGCAAACTAAATCTGATTGTTTGTTCCATATTTGTTGAAGTAGCAGAGGTCATACTGTATCCTGAGTGAGATACGAAGTTGGCACCCTGGCTAATAGGTTTTGATTGCTCTCTTAATCTTGGAGTTGTGATGGTTGCATTTGAAGGATTTCCAAATCCATCCCCTTTGTCCAAGATAAAGTTATTATTAACAAATTCACCTGGACCAGAGTATCTAATTGTGAAATTCAATCTATTACCTTGACGTACTGTTGTTACATCGTAATGAATTGAATTACCACCACGTGAGTTTCCGTAGCCACGGAAACTATAACTACGACCACCTTGACTAATATCTGTAAATGCAACTGTATTTCCAGAACCTGAAACAATTGGGTTAGCTGGATTGCTAGCTGCTCTAAAGCCACTGTGCCCTTTATCCAAGTCTTCTTTACGGATAGCTGGATTTTGGCGAGCGTCAGAAAGGCTAAGAGCTGGTTTCAAAAGTTCATTTGTAGATGCAGGTCTTGACGTAGCTTCTACTTTAACAGGTGTGCTAGTTGGCAAAACAGTACTATCAACAGCTGAACGATCAGTTGTTGCAACTGGTTTAGCTTCTTCTTTGGCTTCTGCAGCGTCAGCTTTCTTCACTACAGGAGTTTCTGATACAGTTCCTTTATCAGAGTTAGAACGAAGTTCTAGACCAATAATAGCCGATTGAATAGATGACTCTGCTGCTGATAATTCAACTTCAGTTGCATCTGCTTTCCCAAGCAAGCTTTGACCAGCTTGGATACTTGCTTGCAAGTTTGCAGCACTTGCTTCTGTATATAACTTACTCTCAAGTTTTTTAGCACGCGAAAGAGCCGTTAACAATTTTGACTTGTCAACAGCATCTTGATGCGTTACTTCTTCTTTTTTATCTTTTGCTTCTTCAACTTTTTCTGCTGGTCTAGTAGCTTCTTCAGTTTTAGCTGGAGTCGTTTCTACTGGGTTCGCAACAGTTGGAGCTGCATAAGTTGTTTCTTTTTTAGGTGTAGAAACTTCTGCTGGTTTAGTAGCTTCATCTACCTTATCAACAGAAACACTGTTAGTTGCTTCTGGATGTTGTTCCTCCGCTTGTACTGATTGCGCATTGGCAGCAGTTCCCAAGACTAAGGCTGTCCCGAGCAAGACACTAGCTGCACCAAAGTGATACTTACGAATAGAGTATCGTTGTTGCATGCTATACCAGTCAAATGATTTCTTATGTGAATGTTTCATTTTAAACTCCTAGATAATATTTTATAGTTCCTACTCTACAACCATTTGATATATAAATCAATATTTTCTATACAATTAATATATTCTCTTTTTGTACCTAAAAGTCACTTATATTATTCTAATTTTTCTGACTAATTCAGACAATTTTTCTACTCCGACATTTTTGTACACTTTAGACAATAATATGATATAATGAAAATAGGAGGAAATTACCAATATGCGCAACCTTTTATCCACAAAAGATCAAAGACAATTACGTTTAATGGAAACCTTAATTCAGAATCGTAATTGGATGAAATTGCATGAACTAGCCGAAAAATTAGGATGTACAGAACGAATCTTAAAAAGTGATTTAAATGAATTACGTGTTGCCTTTCCATCTATTGACATCCAATCTTCTGTTAACGGAATCATGATAGATTTAGAAGTTAACACTAGTGTAGAAGATATTTATCAATATTTTCTTGCTAATTCTCAATCTTTTCAATTACTAGAGTATCTGTTTTTTAATGAGGGGCTACCTATTTATCGAACAATAGAAAATCTTCACTCTAGTAATGCCAACCTCTATCGACTGGGCAGAAATATTACAAAAACTCTATCAACTCAATTCCAAATTGAACTATCTTTTACTCCATCCGAGATACGTGGGAATGAGATTGATATACGCTATTTTTTTGCTCAATACTTTTCTGAGCGCTATTATTTCTTAGACTGGCCTTTTCCTGATCTTCCTGAGGAAGATTTAACAGAGTTTGTTGACTTCTTCTATAAAATCACGAATTATCCAATGCGATTTTCAATTTATAGAATGTACAAACTGATGATAGCTATCAGTATTTACCGCATCAAAAATGGTCATTTTATCGACTTACCAAATCATTTCTATGATGAATACTATCCTATTTTGGCGAGTATTCCAAACTTTGAGGAGATACTTGTTCATTTCTCTGAAAAACTGGGACTTGAAATCACTCCAGATATCATTGCACAAATTTTTATTTCCTTTATTCAAAGTAACATTTTCTTAGATCCTCAAGAATTCTTCAACTCTTTAGAAGAGAACAGTGAAGCAAGACACTCTTACCAATTACTGAGTCAAATACTAGAACGCCTATCAAAACAATATAAGATTACTTTTACCAACCACGATGAGCTGATTTGGCATTTACACAACACCGCTTTCTTTGAAAGACAGGAAATCTTTTCTACCCCAATCTTATTTGAACAAAAAGCATTGACGATTAAAAAATTTGAAGTTTACTTCCCAGACTTTATGGGAAGTGCACGTCAAGAACTGGCCCAATATCGACAATCAATTGGACAGCATGACCATCCTGAACAGTTGGAACACTTGATGTATACCATCTTAACCCATGCTGAAAACCTCTCTACTCAGTTGTTAGAAAATCGACCACCTATCAAGGTTTTGATTATCAGTAACTTTGACCATGCTATCTCCCTTACCTTTGTTGATATGCTTTCTTATTACTGTAATAACCGTTTTACCTTCGATATTTGGGATGAATTAGAAACAAGTCCTGAGATTTTAAATCAGACAGGTTATGATATCATCGTGTCTAATTTCTATATTCCAGGAATTACCAAGAAGTTTATTTGTCAAAATCATCTGTCAATAATGGATTTGGTTAATCATCTTAATACTTTATCAAATGAGATTCATATATCGAATACTTTATAAGATAGAAAAAGTCAGCATAATCCTGCTGACTTTTTCTCTTATCTGATTTCTATACTTCCTTAACAAAAACCAATTCCTGTGGTTGGGACAGATCTTCTCGGTAGGCAAATCCTGCAAAGCTTAACTGGCAAGCTTCCTCAACCGTCTGCACTTGATTTTCTATCAGGGCTGTCAGGAAGGCACCACGCGCTTTCTTAGAAATAGTTGAATGAATCTTCAGCTGACCACCTCTATCCTCCATGAATTTGAAGGTCACCATCTTTTCTCTAATTTCCTTAGAAAATACAGTCTCAAATTCTGATGACAAGAGAGAGAAAATCACTTCTTCCTTCTTCACAGCTTCATCATAAGCTGCCTTCCAATGGCTCTTCAAAGTCTTGCCAGCGACTTTTAACTTCATCAAAAAGTCCAAACGGTGAGGAGCCATAGGTGACAAGGCTGGAATGACACCGTACAAAGCCGAAGTGATGAGTACATGATTTTCAAGATAGGCTTGTTCTGCCTCGGTCAATTTATCTCGCTTGATATGGCGATACATGAGCCCATCAAAAAGTTTCAAGGCTGGATAGTGTTGAGCAGTTTGTTTTTTTAAAGCTTGGATATGTTGAAATTCTTCCGCCGCCTTCTCGGCTGATACCTTGTAAAAACTCTCCAATTGACTAGCAGAATAGAGGGCCAAGGCATCCAGCACGGCCTGACTTTCTGGTTTTAAAGGAGCGGCTTCAATACTTGGCAAATCTGTGTTCATTTCTTTTGCTGTTGGGATTAAAATTTTCATATTGATAGTGTAGCATATTTTTTTGCCACTACCAAGAAATTCATCTGAAAAGAGACTGGGGAAAAGGCATTAAAATTAAAAAATGCATAGTATCAGAAATTGAGAAATCTTGATACTATACGTTTTATGATGGAAAGATTTACTTTATTTTTCCTGAAATTGAGGTTTTGCCCAGCCTCTCCTCTTACTGCACTTTAAAGGTCTTGAGATAGTTGTCTTTTCCTACTTGACCTTCGAAGGTTTTACCATTTTCAAGGTAAGGAAGGTCATCTGATACTGAGGCCTTGACCTTATATATCTTACCATCAACTTTAAAGAAGTAGACGGTGTCGCCCTTGATAACAGCTGATTTGAGGTCTGCCACCACACCCTTAATGCTTTCTGTTGTTTCATTATCAATTTCAAGGTCGTTTTTATTGGCGTACTTGCTGAGCAATTCTTCTACTGTAGTAGCTACGATGACATTTTGGTACTCGACTGCGTCCACCAGAGCATACTCTTTGACCAAACCAGCATTATCCTTCAAGCCCATGATGTACAAAGGCTTGTCATTGAGGTTGATGAGGATTGGGAAGGTTGCCTTGTAGGATTTCTCCTGAACAGCACCTTCGGCTGATTCACGGGCTGATTCTTCGGTCGCAGAAGCCAAGCTGTACTTCGTGATCTCTCCTGTTCGCATATTTTCAAGGATGAAACCAAGATTACTTTCATCTGCATTGGCCGATGTCACACCTGTGTAGAGGTAGATATCATTACCGATAGACAAGTAATTATAGCCCTTAGTAGTCTGGGTCACGTTTTTCTTGGAAATCATGGCATTCCAGAAACCGTCCTTGTACTTACCGTTGTAGTTGATTTGCTCAATGGTTTCCTCAGCTGGATAGACCCTGTCCACCCATTCTGGAACATCTGACAAGCTGTATTCCTTGGTCTCTCCATTTGTGGCATCCAAGATAATGACTGAAACAGGACGAGGAACTGCAAGCCCAAATTGCTTTTGGTAAACCGTTGCTACATAGAAAGGATTACCCTCATCGTCCACCTCAAAAGATGGAGTCTTGAAGATTTTAGTTGGGTACTTCAAGCGTAGGTGACGTTTGACGTCACGGTTAAAATACTCCGAGTCCGAATACTTGATTGGTGTCTTCAAGTCCACCAAGTTCGCATTTCCAGTTACCATGTCTACCTTGATATACTCGCCGATTCCCTTGGCCTGATTATTAAACCACTTGATAGGATCTGCGTATTCTAGTGGCGTAACTCGATAAGGTTTCCCATCAATCGTCAATTGGGTATAGGTGTCTGCCGCTACGTACTGCGACACCTTATCCGTTAGGGAACCCAAGTAGCGGTCCCCAATTTTTTCAGCGGTACTTCTATCTAAGATAGGAACCTTACTGGTATCAGTCTTAGGAAATTCAGTAAAGTCTTTTTCCGTCACCGTGACTACATTGGCATAATTTTTAGCCTGAAAAATGCTGGAGGTCACCAAGGAAACTAAACCAGCTAAGAGAAGAATTCCTCCAATAGAAGCTAAAAGGATTTTCCCTAATCGATTGATTTTGAAACTCTCTAGATTTAAGGCAGCTTCCGCTTTACCGTGGCGCACATGAACCGTTTTGACAAGGTTTATCCCCTTGCCAAAACCAAATAAGACTGCTAAAACCAGCAAATGCCCACAGAGGAAAAAAAGAAATTCCCAGCTGGTCAGGTTAAGAGGTGGTAAAAAGATATACCAGGTCGTTGCGATAAAAATAAGTTCAAAGACTATTCGTTTCATTTGCTTTCCTCCTAAATGATTCGTCCTTCCAAGTGATCCAGTTCATGCTGGCAAATCTGGGCTGGGAAGCCTGTCAAGGTAATGGTCTGTTCCTGCCACTTGCTGTCACGATAGGCAACCCTTATAGTTTCATAGCGCTTAGTAGGTCTCACACCTACCAAGGACAAACAGCCTTCCTCTGTCTCATAAGCTCCTTCAAAAGACAGGAGCACTGGGTTAAACATGACAACAGGAACCAGGCCAAGATTAAAGATAATCACGCGCTTCTGCACCCCAATCATATTGGCAGCTAAACCAACACAGGTCTCGCGATTCGCTAAAAGCGTATCCTGTAAATCTCTGGCAAGATAAAGGTCTTCCTGACTTGCCGGCTGAGACACCTGAGATAAAAATAAGATATCCTTTACAATTTTCTTCTCCACTTCCTCACACTCCTCTTTCTTTTTACTATATTATAGCAATTATAGCACAAAAGCCGATAACTGCAAGCCCTTTCCCTTAACTGTAGCAAAAAGCCATCCGAAGATGACTTTTTTTATATCGCATTCTTATCAAAACCAAGTTTACGTTGAACAAACTTGACCATTTCGACAATAATAATCATTGAGAAGCTTCCAGCCATAACAATTCCCCATTGAGACAAGTCTAGTTTGGTTACGTGGAAGATTCCTTCAAGCGGTTCTACGACGATTGTTGCCATGAGAAGGATGAAGGATACCAGGATGGACCAGTTGAAGGTCTTAGACTTGAATGGGCCAACTGTCAAGATGGATTGGTAAACAGACTTGACATTATAGGCATGGAAGAGTTGAATCAAACCAAGGGTTGCAAAGGCCATAGTAAGGGCATCTGCATGAATGGCATGATTATCACCCACGTGAACTGGGTAAAGAAGAGCAAGGCCATAAACACTCATAACAATAGCTGCTTGGAGTACACCTTGATAGATGATAGAACTCAAAACACCACCTGAGAAGAAGCTTGCCTTGCGTCCACGTGGTTTATGGTTCATAACACCAGGCTCAGCAGGTTCAACACCTAGTGCAATTGCTGGGAAGGTATCCGTTACCAAGTTGATCCACAAAAGATGAACTGGCTGCAAGACGTCCCAACCAAACAAGGTTGATAGGAAGATAGTTAATACTTCAGCAGTATTGGCAGAAAGTAGATACTGAATAGTCTTTTGAATGTTTGAGAAGACCTTACGTCCTTCTTCCACTGCAACGATGATAGTCGCAAAGTTATCATCTGCAAGAATCATGTCAGAAGCCCCCTTAGAAACCTCTGTACCAGTGATTCCCATACCGATACCGATATCTGCTGTTTTCAAAGCCGGAGCATCATTGACACCGTCACCTGTCATGGCAACGACCTTACCTTGTTTTTGCCAAGCCTTGACGATACGAACCTTGTGTTCTGGAGACACACGGGCATAAACAGAGTATTGACCAACTACTTTTTCAAAGTCTTCATCAGATAGTTCGTTGAGTTCAGCACCAGTTAAAACGTGGCCTTCTGTATCATTTGCATCAATGATTCCCAAACGTTTGGCAATAGCTTCTGCAGTGTCTTGGTGGTCACCTGTAATCATAATTGGACGGATTCCCGCTTCCTTGGCTACACGAACAGCCTCAGCAGCTTCAGGACGTTCAGGGTCAATCATCCCAATCAAACCAGTAAAGATTAAATCATTTTCAAGATCTTCAGAAGTGAGGTTTTCTGGAATACTATCGATAATCTTATAGGCACCTGCAAGGACACGCAAGGCTTGATGGGCCATTTCAGAGTTGTTTGTATGAATGAGGTTTGTAACCTTCTCATCAATCGGAGCAATATCCCCAGCCTTGTCTCGAAGAACACAACGTTTTAAGAGTTGGTCTGGCGCACCTTTGACCGCTACAAGGAAACGACCATCTGGCAATGGGTGAACCGTTGACATGAGCTTACGGTCAGAGTCAAATGGCAACTCAGCCACACGTGGATATTTCTCTAAAAATCCTTTGACATCATAGCCCTTGTCCAAGGCATATTGGATGAAGGCTGTTTCGGTTGGGTCTCCGATCAGGTTTCCTTCCACATCGATTTTCGTATCATTTGCCAAAACAACGGAACGAAGAAGGGGCATTTCAAGACCTAGTTCAATGTCATCAGCTGAGTCATGTAGAACCGCATCGTAGAAGACTTTTTCGACTGTCATCTTGTTCATAGTCAGCGTACCAGTCTTATCAGAAGCGATAATTTCAGTTGAACCAAGTGTTTCTACTGCTGGCAACTTACGAACGATAGAGCTACGTTTGGCCAAAACTTGAGTACCTAGGGCAAGAACGATAGTTACGATAGCTGGGAGCCCTTCTGGGATAGCTGCAACAGCAAGGGCAACAGAGGTCATCAACTCACCAAGTGGATTTTTCCCTTGAATGAAGACACCCACTACAAAAGTAACAAGGGCAATGACCAAGATAGCATAGGTCAAGACCTTAGAAAGGTTGTTCAAGTTTTGTTTAAGTGGTGTATCCGTCTCATCCGCATCTTGAAGCATGCCAGCGATATGACCAACTTCCGTGTACATCCCTGTATTGACAACAACACCAAGACCACGACCATAGGTTACGTTAGAGTTTTGGAAGGCCATATTCACACGATCACCAATACCAGCATCTGCAGCAAGCTCGACTGTCAAGTCTTTTTCGACTGGCACAGACTCACCTGTAAGAGCTGCTTCTTCAATTTTAAGAGAGTTAGCTTCTAATAAACGAAGATCCGCTGGTACTACATCACCTGCTTCAAGGGCAACGATATCTCCAGGTACCAATTCTTTAGAGTCAATCTCCGCCATATGCCCATCACGAAGAACGCGGGCAGCTGGACTAGACATGGATTTGAGGGCTTCGATAGCTTCTTCTGCTTTCCCTTCTTGGTAAACACCAAAGGCAGCGTTGATGATAACCACAGCTAGGATGATAATGGCATCTGCGATATCTTCCCCACCAGAAGTCACGACTGACAAGATTGCTGCCGCAACTAGGATGATAATCATCAAATCCTTAAATTGCTCAATAAATTTGACCAGGATTGATCGTTTCTCGCCTTCTTCGAGTTCATTGTGGCCAAATTCGGCAAGGCGCTTTTCCGCCTCACTTGATGACAAACCTTGCTCGGTCGCATCCACAGCCTTCAAGACCTCTTCAGGACTCTGAGTGTAAAACGCTTGGCGTTTTTGTTCTTTTGACATGTGTCTCCTCCTTGACATTGTGTGCAAAACAGACTCTCTTTTCCCTCATCGCATCTTTTCACGACAAACAAAAAGAGACCTGTTAATCATAACAAGTCTCGCTGTTTAAGATAGGGCCGGAAAGCATACTTTTCAGTATAAAATTCGGAATGACGACACTATCACAGGTTTCTGCCAGCTACTCCCTTGAGTAGTACTATTATACCAAATTTTAAAAAGTTTTCAAAGAGTAAAAACTGCCTTATTTGAATTTTCCCTTGAAAACCAGTATAATGGTAGAATACTATGTGACTAGAAAGGAAGTTGAATGAAGCAATCTATCTCAAATCTCAAGTTAGCTGAGCGTGGAGCCATTATCAGTATTTCGACCTATTTGATCTTGTCTGCAGCCAAATTAGCTACTGGGCATCTTCTTCATTCATCCAGTTTGGTGGCCGATGGTTTTAACAACGTGTCGGACATCATTGGAAATGTTGCCCTCTTGATAGGCATTCGGATGGCACGCCAGCCTGCAGACCGTGACCACCGTTTTGGTCACTGGAAGATTGAAGATTTGGCTAGCTTAATCACTTCCATCATCATGTTTTATGTCGGTTTCGATGTACTTCGGGATACCATTCAAAAAATTCTCAGTCATGAAGAAACGGTCATTGACCCTCTTGGTGCAACCCTAGGAATCATTTCTGCAGCGATTATGTTTCTAGTTTATCTCTACAATACTCGCCTCAGTAAGAAATCCAACTCCAAGGCACTAAAGGCTGCCGCTAAGGACAATCTTTCTGATGCTGTTACCTCACTTGGTACTAGCATTGCTATCCTAGCTAGCAGTTTCAATTATCCCATTGTGGATAAACTGGTTGCCATTATCATCACTTTCTTTATCTTGAAAACTGCCTATGATATCTTCATCGAGTCTTCCTTTAGTCTTTCAGATGGCTTCGACGACCGCCTGCTTGAGGACTACCAAAAGGCCATCATGGAAATTCCCAAAATCAGCAAGGTTAAGTCGCAAAGAGGTCGTACCTACGGTAGCAATATCTACCTGGATATCACGCTGGAGATGAATCCTGACTTGTCTGTTTTTGAGAGTCATGAAATCGCGGATCAGGTCGAGTCTATGCTGGAAGAACGTTTTGGGGTTTTTGATACCGATGTCCATATTGAGCCAGCACCTATACCTGAGGATGAAATTTTAGACAATGTCTATAAAAAATTGCTCATGCGTGAACAATTGATTGACCAAGGAAATCAACTGGAAGAACTATTGGCTGACGATTTTGTCTATATTCGGCAAGATGGAGAGCAGATGAATAAAGAGGCTTATAAGACCGAAAAAGAGTTAAATGCATCTATCAAGGATATTCAAATCACTTCCATCAGTCAGAAGACCAAACTCATCTGCTATGAGTTAGATGGTATCGTCCATACCAGTATCTGGCGCCGTCACGAAACTTGGCAAAATATCTTTCATCAAGAAACTAAAAAAGAATAGAGAAATCCTGTCAATGAGACGGGATTTTTCTATTCTTCTAGCTATCAAAGTCACTTAGGTATTCATAGCGTTCGTATTTTTCAAGAAGTGCTTCGTTCTTCTCATCTAGTTCTTTTTGGAGAGTAGCCAGCTTACCAAAGTCGGAGCCGTTGGCCTGCATCTCCTCTTCAATAGCAGAGATACGATCTTCCAAGGCTTCAATATCACCTTCAATACTTGCCCACTCCTGCTTTTCTTGGTAGGTCATGCGTTTCTTGTCTTCTCGGACCTTAATCACCTTTTCCTTTTCGGCCTTTTGCACTTGATTAGCCATCTCTGTTTCAAAGGCTTTCTCATCAAGATAGTCGGTGTAATGACCAAAGAAAGGACGAATCTTTCCATCATCAAAAGCCAGAATCTTAGTCGCTACCTTATCCAAGAAATAGCGGTCATGGCTAACTGTCAAAACAGGACCCGCAAATCCTTGCAAGAAATTCTCCAAAACTGTCAAGGTTGCAATGTCCAAATCATTGGTTGGCTCGTCTAAAAGAAGAACATTTGGTTTTTCCAAGAGCAATTTGAGGAGATAAAGACGTTTTTTCTCTCCCCCTGACAATTTCTCAATCAAGGTTCCATGAGTCGAACGTGGGAAAAGGAACTGCTCCAACAACTCAGCAATGGAAGTCGTAGAACCACCGCTGGTCTTGACCTCTTCTGCCACTTCCTGCAAGTAATTGATCACTCGCTTGCTTTCATCCAAGCCCTCAATTTGCTGAGAGAAATAGGCGATGCGAACAGTTTCCCCAATCACAACTTGTCCTGCTGTCGGCTCAAGAATGCCTGCAATCAAGTTAAGGAGAGTTGATTTCCCAACACCGTTGTCCCCAACAATTCCAATACGATCTTTAGCCTGTACCAAGAGATTAAAATCTTGCAAAATAGGCTTGTTTTCATAGGCAAAGAAAACATCCTGAAACTCGATAACTTTCTTCCCAATCCGACTGGTTTCAAAGTTCATGGTCAAGTCTGTCTCAGCAACGCCACCTGAAACTTCTTTCTTTAAATCATGGAAACGATTGATACGAGCCTGCTGCTTGGTCGCACGCGCCTGCGGTTGTCTGCGCATCCATGCCAATTCTTGCTTATAAAGTTGTTCCTTTTTGTGGAGAAGAGCTGCATCGCGCTCATCCTGTTCCGCCTTAAGGCGAACATAGTCCTGATAATTCCCTTGATACTCTGTCAATCCAGCTCGATCCAATTCGAAAATCCGAGTTGACAAAGCATCTAGGAAATAGCGATCGTGGGTGATAAAAAGGACGGTCTTCTTAGAATTTTTCAAAAAGAGGGTCAGCCACTCGATGGTCGCAATGTCCAGATGGTTGGTTGGCTCATCCAAAAGCAAAAGGTCGTGATTGCCAAGTAAGACTTGCGCCAACTGAACCCGTCTTCTCAGACCACCTGACAATTCCCCAACAGGAGTAGATAAGTCCTGAATCCCCAGCTTGCTGAGAACAGTCTTGACCTGACTCTCAATTTCCCAAGCTTGGAGAGAATCCATTTCAGCCATGACACGTTCCAAACGCGCCTGTTTGTCATCACTATAGTTGAGCATAATCAATTCATACTCACGAATGAGCTGGATTTCCTTTAGTTCACTAGATAGAACCGTATCCAAGACCGTCTTGCTATCATCAAAATCAGGGTCTTGAGTCAAGTAACCAATCTGGTAATCATTCTTAGCTGAAAAAGGACTAACATCCCCATCAAATCCAGAAACACCAGAAACAACATCTAAAAGGGTGGTCTTCCCTGTTCCATTGACACCAATCAAACCAATTCTGTCTAGGTCATGGATGATAAAGGAAATATCCTTAAAAACGGTCTTATCACCGACGGATTTACTTAGTTTTTCAACGATAAAATCACTCATTTTTTCTCCCTCAAGTAAGCATGGATGGCTTGTAGGTCATTTTCCAATGTTCCATCGACAATGGCATATTCAATCTCTGTTAAAATCTCTCCCAAGTCTGGGCCCGGCTGATAACCATATTCCTTGATCAAAATACCACCGTTGATTTGGATTTCTTTCTTATCATGAATGGTAAGACTCTGGTAGGTTTCTGTGATGACTTGTGGGTTGACTGGTTTTCCCTGAGCCTGACGAAGATTTTCAGCCTGTAAAAGCAAATCCAAGTCAAAGCGGTAACAATCTCGCTTGCTCAATTCTCCTTTTTCACGCAAGGCCAAAATAGTCAGTAAATCCTGAACTTGCTTGGCAAACTGGCGTGAGGTCTTCCAAGACTTCAAAAATGGCTGCGCATTTTCAATCTCCAAAGCCCACAGTAGAGCCGCCCAGGCTTGCTCTGAAGATTCAAAGGTGAAATCAGTCTCCAAATCAAACAGTCTATTGAGCTTGTCCTGGCTAGCTGCCATATCAGGGAGATAGTCATAAGCTTGACTCTCAATCATGGAAGCTAAGCCCCTTCTCCAAAATGGAGCCAGCAAGAGTTTATCAAACTCAACGAAGGTACGCTCCACAGAAATTTTCTCCAAAAGTGGCGTCAAAGTCTTCATAGCTTCAAATGTTTCTGACTCAAGCTCAAAGCCAAGACTAGCCTGAAAACGGAAACCACGCATAATCCGCAAAGCATCTTCGTTGAAACGCTCACTTGCCACTCCAACCGCCCTCAAGACTTGATTTTCCAAATCGTCTAAACCATGGAGTAAGTCAACGATTTCTCCTGTCTCATCCAAGGCAAAGGCGTTGACTGTAAAATCACGGCGTTTGAGGTCTTCTTCTAGCGAGCGCACAAAGGAAACCGCACTGGGTCTGCGATAGTCCACATAGACATCCTCTGTCCGAAAAGTGGTTACCTCATACTCCTCATCCCCATCTAAGACCAAGACAGTTCCATGCTCGATTCCGATATCGGCTGTTCGCGGAAAAATCTGCTTGGTCTCTTCTGGATAAGAAGACGTCGCAATATCCACATCATGGATGGGACGATTGAGAAGGGCATCTCTGACGGAACCCCCGACAAAATAGGCTTCAAATCCTGCTTCTTTAATTTTTTCTAATACTGGTAAAGCCTTCTGAAATTCAGAAGGCATTTGCGTTAATCTCATAATAAGTGTTCTAATCCATAGACAAGCTCATGACGCTTGACAACTTCTTTAATTCCCAAATTCACCCCTGTCATGAAGGAGCTGCGATCATAGGAGTCATGACGGAGGGTCAATCCTTCTCCTTGATTTCCAAAGATGACTTCCTGATGAGCTACCAAGCCTGGCAAACGAACTGAGTGAATACGCATGCCATCAAAGTCAGCACCACGAGCACCTGTAATCAATTCTTCCTCATCAGGCGCACCTTGCTGGGTAGACTCTCGAACTTCTGCCATTAACTCAGCTGTTTTAATAGCAGTTCCACTCGGGGCATCCTTTTTCTTATCATGATGAAGCTCGATAATCTCCACATTTGGGAAATATTTAGCAGCCTGCCTTGCAAATTGCATGAGTAAAACAGCACCCAAGGCAAAGTTAGGAGCGATCAAGCCACCCAAATCTTGGGCACGAGAAAATGCTTTTAGCTCTGCAATTTCTTCACTTGTGAAACCAGTCGTTCCAACTACTGGAGCAAAGCCATTTTCAAGAGCAAAACGTGTATTTTCGTAGGCAACAGTTGGAGTAGTAAAATCTACCCAGACATCCGCTTCAAAACCAACCAAATCAGCCTTATCCTTGAAAACAGGAATACCCTGCCATTCTGATTCAGACTCAAAGGGATCCAAAACTGCTACCAAGTCTAAGTCTGGATCAGCCAAGACCATCTGACAAGCAGCCTGCCCCATTTTACCCTTAAAACCGGCAATAATTACTCGAATACTCATATCTACTCCTGTCTAAGATACAAAGCCTATAAGAACACAAAGTGAAAATAGGAGGTCTGATCAAGGAGTAGATACTCCTTGGAAGAACTATCTTTTTCACACAAGGTTTCAGGCGTGTTCATTTGCTAACTTCTTAACTAAGCTAAAAGTCCCAACTAAATCACTGGAATATAACCTAGAGCAATGCTTCCTGCTCCTAGGTGTGTTCCAATGACACTACCAAATGTAGCAAGTGAAATATCCGTACCTACTCCAGATTCAAGTAAGTGCTGACGCAATTCTTCAGCCTTTTCAGGAGCATTCCCGTGAATGACAATGATACGGTATTGGCCTGAAGCTGTGGCTTCCTTGATAATCTCAATTAAACGCTTGGTTGCTTTCTTTTCAGTACGAACTTTTTCGTACACTTCAATCACACCTTGGTCATTGAAATAAAGAATTGGCTTAATGCTTAGCAGATTGCCCAAAATCGCAGCTCCATTTGAAAGGCGTCCACCTTTAACCAAGTGGTCCAAGTCATCGACCATGATGAAAGCAGATGTGTGACTAATCTGAATAGCTAGCTTATCCTGAATGATGGCAAAATCATCGCCCTGGTCTCGCCAATTAAAGACACTTTCAACCATGATACCCAGAGGAGCACTTGTAATCAAAGTGTCTGGGAAGGCAATGGTTAAGCCCTCATAGTCATCGACCATATACTGGATATTTTGGTAAAAACCTGAAATTCCAGAAGATAGGAAAAGCCCCAAAACATGTGTATAGCCTTGTTCTTTGAGCCAAGTTAGAATCTCATCTAACTTTGCAATACTTGGTTGACTGGTCTTAGGCAATTCAGAAGCCTGAGCCATTTTTTGGTAAAATTCCTCAGCAGTCAGATTGATGCCTTCGACATACTCTTCACCATCAATATTGACAGGAATATCCAAGACAAACAAATCTTCTCTTTGTAAGGTCTCTGCACTGAGATAGGCAGAGGAATCTGTGATAACAGCTAATTTCATATTAGAACTCCAAATTGATTCCTGGTAAGTCTAATGCAATTTCAGTTACTTCGTAAGTCAAACGGTTAAGCATGTTCAAACATGGACGGGCCAAAGTTTCAACTTCCTCTTGATTAAACTCACTTGGTTCATTGACAATACGACCTTCTACATGGTTAACTTGGGAAATCGTTCCACTGATAACAAATTTGTCAAAGACAATCATAAAACTTAAGACAACCACTAAAGATGTCACTTGATTTTCTTGGTCATGTTGGAGTAATTGGAAGTTCACATCCACCTTAGTTTCAGGAGCTCCATTTTCATTTTCCCATTCAAAATTACGCGCATCAAAATGATACTGACTAACAAATTCTTGTTCACGTTTAAGATTCATGTCTTTCTCCCTTGGCTACAATATTATAAGCTATTGTACCATAATTTTTTATTTTCATCTAGTTTTCTAGGATTTAGTCAATCCCGATTTCAGCTCGAACTACGTCTGCGATAGTATCAACATAGTAGTCCACTTCTTCTGTTGTAGGCGCTTCTGCCATGACACGCAAAAGGGGCTCTGTTCCACTTGGGCGAACAAGAATACGCCCATTCCCTGCCATTTCTTCTTCCATCTTCTCGATGATAGCCTTGATAGCTGGAACTTCCATAGCCTTTTCCTTCATGGCATTTTCCACTCGGATATTGACTAATTTTTGTGGATAAATGGTTACTTCTGCTGCCAACTCTGACAAGCTCTTACCAGTTTCCTTCATGATTTTTGTCAATTGGACAGCTGATAATTGACCATCACCAGTTGTATTGTAATCCATCAAGATGACGTGACCAGACTGTTCACCACCGAGGTTGTAGCCTGATTTTCTCATTTCTTCCACAACATAGCGGTCGCCAACTGCAGTGACTGCCTTGTTAATGCCTTCACGGTCCAAGGCCTTGTGGAAGCCAAGGTTGGACATAACAGTTGTCACAATTGTATTTTGCGCCAATTGTCCTTTTTCAGAAAGATATTTTCCGATGATGTACATAATCTTGTCACCATCAACGATGTCGCCATTTTCATCAACAGCAATCAAACGGTCACTGTCTCCGTCAAAGGCCAAACCAATAGCTGAGCCGCTTTCTTTGACCACATCTTGAAGAGCTTCTGGGTGAGTTGAACCAACATTAAGGTTGATGTTAAGACCATCTGGTGTTTCCCCGATAACAGTTAATTGAGCGCCAAGGTCTGCAAAGATTTGACGGGCACTTGTAGACGCCGCACCGTTTGCTGTGTCCAAGGCAACCTTCATTCCCTCAAGAGGAGTTCCAGTTGAAACAAGATAGCCTTCATACTTACGCAAGCCTTCTGGATAATCTACCAAGGTTCCCAAGCCTTCTGCACTTGGACGAGGAAGAGTATCTTCCGCAGCGTCTAGCAAGGCTTCAATTTCTGCTTCTTTTTCATCGTCCAGTTTGAAGCCATCACCGCCAAAGAACTTAATTCCGTTATCAAGGGCTGGATTGTGGCTAGCAGAAATCATGACACCAGCACTTGCTCCTTCAGTTTTTACCAAGTAAGCTACTGCTGGTGTCGCCAAAACACCTAGTTTGTATACGTGAATACCAACTGAAAGAAGACCAGCTACCAAGGCAGATTCTAGCATTTCCCCAGAAATACGTGTATCACGTCCTACAAAAACTTTCGGTGCTTCCGTTTCATGTTGGCTAAGAACATAGCCTCCAAAACGTCCTAGTTTAAAGGCCAATTCTGGCGTTAATTCTACATTAGCTTCTCCACGGACTCCATCAGTCCCAAAATATTTACCCATTTTTATAAAATCCTTTTCCTATTTTTAATTCGTTTTTGAACTAGTTGCTTTCGTTGACGAAGATGTCTCCGACGAACTGCTTGTTGTTGAATTTGATGTGCTTGAACTTGGTGCTACTGGTTTTGTAGTCACCTTCATTGTCGTGTCGAACGGAGTAATAACTGCCGGTAAGACAACACCATTGCGATCGATTGCCTGCAAAGGTACTGAACCACTGTAATTACCTGTTATGCGTTCGCTGGTTGGTAAAAGCGCAATAACTTTGTCAATCTTAGCTAATGTTTCCTGGTCAGTTGTGACCGAAACTCGTTCGTTTGACACGGTTATACTATCAATTTGTAACTTGGGATCAATCTGGCTTTGGTCAACTTGTGGCACAACAAGCATCCCATCTCGCTTAACCTTCTTCCCAACTTTCACTGTAATCTTTTGAGGCGTTGCCACAGCGGTCAATCCACTTGGAAGATTTTCAATATTCAAGGGAACTTCAATCGTTCCAACACTGGCATCCGTCAAATCAGCAGTTACCTTAAACTTACGAGTGCTCTCCTGCATTTCGCTGGCCAAGGTCACACGATTGGCTCCGGTTAATACCACTGAAACTTCTGATGCAAATCCGCTAATGAAATACTGGTCATCATCATAGTGAATAACAATAGGAACGTTCGTTATCGTATTGGTGTAAGTTTCTGATTTAACCTGCCTTGCGGTATTACTATTTTGAAAGTTGGTTGACGTTGCATAGATGAATAAGATACAAGCAAAAAAGAGAGATGAAATGATGTATAGACTATTTTTTCTCATATTTCCAACCTCCTAACAAACGGTCCTTGAAACTGACTTTTTCCTCAACGGCTGGCAAAAGAATTGCTCGTAGCTCTGCTTCAAATTCTTCAATCGTCAAGTCGTGCTTGAAAACACCGTTATAGGTAATAGAAATGCCACCTGTTTCCTCTGAGACGATGAAGGTCAAGGCATCGGATACTTCTGACAAACCGATAGCCGCCCGATGTCTGGTCCCAAATTCCTTTGAAATCCCTGTGCTTTCTGTCAAGGGCAGATAGGCAGAGGTGACTGCAATCCGATTTTCTCTGATAATCACAGCACCATCGTGTAGGGGAGTGTTGGGGATAAAGATATTAATAAGGAGTTCAGCTGAAATATTGGCATCCAAAGGAATCCCTGTCGCAATGTATTCTTGCAAGGTCCGAACTCGTTGGATGGCAACCAGAGCACCAATCTTACGAGGACTCATATATTCAACCGACTTGACAAAGGCACGAATCATTTGCTCTTCTGCACTAATTTGAGCAGTAGAAAAGAAATCTGTCGCCCTTCCCAAGCGTTCCAAACCAGTCCGAATCTCTGGAGAGAAGATAACAACCGCAGCAATAACCCCATAGGTGATAATTTGATTAATCAACCAAGAAATCGTTGTTAAACCAAGGATATTGGCTACAACCTGGGCTAATACAAAGATCACGACCCCACGCACCAAAATCATAATCTTGGTGCCAGCTATCGCTTTTGTAAAACGATATAAAATATAGGCCACAATCAAAATATCAAACAGATTGATGGCAATACTCCAAGGACTAGAAAACAAGCTAGTCCAATATTGCAGGTTGGATAATTGTTGAAAGTTCATCTGCTGTCTCCTCTCTATCCAAACACGTTCCTTTCTATTATACCATTTTTCTGACATTTTTTTCCCTATCCTACTTCATTTTAAATTAAGGAAAAATATGATAAAATAAACTGACTAGAAAAAACAAAGGAGAAACCATGTCTCAACTCTATGATATTACCATTGTAGGTGGTGGTCCTGTCGGGCTTTTTGCAGCCTTCTATGCTCATCTACGCCAAGCCAAGGTCCAAATCATCGACTCCCTTCCACAACTAGGTGGACAACCTGCCATTCTCTATCCTGAAAAGGAAATTTTAGACGTCCCAGGTTTCCCAAACCTGACTGGAGAAGAGTTGACCAACCGCTTGATTGAACAACTAAATGGCTTTGATACCCCTATTCATCTCAACGAAACGGTTCTTGAAATTGAAAAACAAGAAGAAGGCTTTGCCATCACAACTTCTCAAGGAAGTCACCTGTCTAAAACAGTTATCATCGCTATGGGTGGTGGTGCCTTCAAACCACGTCCTCTGGAACTAGAAGGTGTTGAGGGCTATGAAAATATCCACTACCACGTTTCTAACATTCAGCAATACGCTGGTAAGAAAGTAACGATTCTTGGTGGGGGAGACTCAGCTGTGGATTGGGCTTTGGCTTTTGAAAAAATCGCACCGACTACCCTTGTTCACCGCAGAGATAATTTCCGTGCCTTGGAACACAGTGTCCAAGCCTTGCAAGAATCATCTGTAACCATCAAAACACCATTCGTCCCAAGCCAACTCCTTGGAGATGGAAAAATGCTTGACAAGTTGGAAATCACAAAAGTTAAATCTGATGAAACAGAAACTATTGACCTAGACCACCTCTTTGTCAACTATGGTTTCAAATCTTCTGTTGGTAACCTTAAAAACTGGGGTCTGGACCTCAACCGCCACAAGATTATCGTCAACAGCAAACAGGAATCCAGCCAAGCAGGTATCTATGCTATCGGTGACTGCTGCTACTATGAAGGTAAGATTGATCTGATTGCGACAGGCCTCGGAGAAGCTCCAACTGCTGTCAACAATGCCATCAACTACATTGACCCTGAGCAAAAAGTACAACCAAAACACTCTACTAGTTTATAAAAAAGAACCACGAGTCAAATGCGATTCGTGGTTTTATAATTCATCGGCTATAACTGGAGTTTTACTTTGTACCATTTAAAGCATTTGGATATTCTTTACTTTTCGTTTCTATAGTTTCAACTATTTTTGTAGAAAATTCTCCCTTCATCGAACTATCAATATTTTTCGAAACTTCTTTCAAACTTTCTTGAGCACTTAATAGAGAAATTTTCATATATTTTTCTGTATCTTTTTCTATAGTGGAAATACGAGCTTTTTTTGCTGGAGCCAAGATATTTTTTATAAATGATCGTTCCAACTCTTTTTCAATATTTCTTAGTGCCTCCTCTCCTCCCGCGAAAAAATCATTAATATAATCAAATACATTCGCCATTACTTTTTACCTCGTTCTTCTAAGCGCCGTTGCTGTTCCTGGGCTCTGGCAAGCCCATCTTCTAAAAGACGGTATTGTCGTTTGTATTCTTGCTCTAGCTTCATCTCTTCTTGTTCGAGTTGCCCTTGTCTATTTCGATATGCCATCTCGATTTGCTGACTAAAGTTGGATGCGAGTTGATTGGACTGATAACGCCATTCGGTTGTATCTCCACCTAACTGGTCTAAGGAATGGGAAATGATTCGATGCTTCTCATCAATCATATGCCGCAATTGTTGAAATTTATAGTTGGCTTCCTCATACTGATTTTCGATTTTTTTACAAGAACGTCTATAGTTATCCTCACATTCTTCTAAACGCTGGCGCTTTTTCCAGATGTCATCCTGAATCATAACAAACTCTCCCACTGGCTAAATTTACTAGCTAATTCCCTATCTTCATCTAATTTCTTCTGAATTCCGTTTTGGCTTTGCTTTTCCAAGTCTGTAAAATCTTTTTCTAACTGTTTTGCCTTATCTACAACAGGATGAAACCGATTCTGAATGATACCAATAGTTGTTTCATAGTTCAAGCCTCCTTCGGAATAGGCGACCTCTGTTTCATATGAACTAAGGATAAAGCCCCAAGGGACATTACTGCAAGATGCAAATACTTCACTTGCGTCTTGAATTCCTCTATTATAGATATTTTTTATAATATCCATCTCCTCTGTGACGATACGGCAAATACCCGAAGCTGCAATCTTAGCTTGCTCAGAGTCCAGAAAGAGTTGTTCCCCTGCTGTATATCCATCGGAAGCCAATATATTTTTAAGTGTTTTATACCCTTCCATTTTAATCAGAAAGTCGTTATATGCGACTGTACTGGTGTTGGAGAAAATTTTTATTTTCCCATCCTTATCCAAGCGATAACCATAGGTCATATGTTGATTGATAGGGTCTTCTGATTCACTATCTACATAATAAACCATACCTACAGACCCGATACTGCCCTTCGCAATATCTCTACCAACCATGCTAATATTATCTTTAGCGTCAGCATAGTTATAGATACGCCCTTTAATCTGATCAACAATTTTTCTCTGTTCGGGGCTAAGGATTCGATAGATATCAGGCCCGTTAAAGATATAAGCCTGTTGGATTCGTTCTATTTGGGCCGCTTCAAGGGCAGCCATGGCATACTGAGCATCCATAGATCCAAGCGAATGCCCATAGATATTAATCTTGGCATTGGGATATTTTTCCATGATGTCTTTTAAAGCTCTGGCAGAAGCCTTTAATTGCTCAGTAGATTGATCTTGATCGCTGGGAACATTTTGTTTCAGGATATGCGTTCCAATCACGAAATCATTTTCTGCCCAGTCATTCCAGACATCTGCTGTTTCTTTAAAAATATGATCTGGGCCCGTAGAACCACGAAAGAGGACCGTTACTTCCTGTACATCCTCAGCATTTTCATCAGGATTTTTTACAACTGCATAAACCTGCTCGCCCGCTCCTGTAGTATTGTTGTAGACTTGGGTGACAGTGCCAACGCTTCTATCATATTGGTCCTTAACCTCACGATTAATTGAGTTATCGTTATATTCAGTCATTGCAATCTGAAGATTTGAATCATCGACATATTTTCTCATTTTTTAGATTCCTTTAACATAGATGATAATTTAGGTGATACAGTATATCCATAAGATTCATAATTTCCTGAATTATCTTTTATTAAGCCAAAGTGAAAATCTAATTCCTTATCATTATTAAAATATATCCTTACCATTAGTCCTCCCATTGGATTATACTCTAAAGTTTCCGTATCAATATCATATGATTTAATGATTCCATCTTCTGTTAATGCTTTAGGATCATTTGCCTTCATATGATTTTCATAAACCTTCTTCGCCTCATCACTTGTCGCGATGGCAATCATTTCTTGTTTCTTTTGGTATTGGTGCATGCTACAACCTCCTACTGCGATTCCAATTACTGCTAAAATACTAAATAAAATAATCATGCTTTTTTTAGGTTTTTTCATGGTGCCTCCTTTAACCTGACCGTGTAACTCATCTATAGTATACCATAGATTATAAAGTGGACTTTCATTAAAATATTTCTCACATATTTATTTTATAACTTCAAGAAAATAACCACGAGTCCTACGATTCGTGGTTTTATAATTCATCGGCTATCTTATTGATTTTTCTGAGTCTGTGGTTGACACCACTTTTTGTAAGGGAAGTGCTGAGACTATCTGCTAACTGCTGGATAGAGTAGTCTGGGTGCTGAATCCGCAACTGCGCTACTTCCTGCAAATCCACTGGCAGATTTTCTAAGCCCATGATATCTTTGATTTTGCTGATATTGTTGATAGTCTTCATGCTGGCAGAAACTGTCCGAGCAATATTGGCTGTTTCGGCATTATTGGCCCTATTGAGGTCATTACGGGTTTCTCGCAAAATCTTAACCCGCTCAAAATCATCACGCGCCTGCATAGCTCCGATGACAATCAAGAAGTCCATAATATCTTCGGCACGCTGGAGATAGGTCACAGCTCCCTTCTTGCGCTCAAGCACCTTGGCATCCAGCAAAAACTGCTGGAGAAGAGAGGCAATCCCTTGCGCGTGGTCCAGATAAACGGAACTGATTTCCAACTGGTACTTGCCTGACTCAGGGTCACGAATGCTTCCATTTGCCAAGAAGGCGCCACAAAGATAAGCACGACCTGCTTCCTCGTCCGATAAAATCGCCTCATCAATACCTGTTTCAAGGCCAAAGAAAGAGTCTGCCAAGTGCAAATCACTCAACAAGTCCTGCACCTTTTCATCTGTAAAAACGGTATAGACTCGATTCTTGCGAAGATTGCTCCGTTGGTGGTGGCGAATTTCCGATTTGATTTCGTAGAAATGGAGAAAGGACTCATAGAGGTGACGGGCTAGCTTGGCGTTTTCTGTCACGACAGACAAGGTCAAGCCCGAAGTCGAGAGACCGATACTGCCAGACATTTTGATAATGGCAGATAATTCATGCCGGCTCAGATGGTGTTGACCTAAGATTTCTTCTTTTACTGCTACTGTGAAACTCATTTTCTCACCTGTATAATCCGCATCAATTCATCCACAATCAAATCCCCATCGTGGAAGGCACCACCATTTTCCAGACGAAGGAAGTTGGATGAAATCACACGCGGAACTTGCTTACAAAGACCAGCAAAATCATGTTCCACCTGCACTAAGTATTCATCAAAACGGTTGGAATTCATGTATTCCTGAGGCACTTTTTCAATATTCACCAAGACAGTATCGATAAAAGGTCGGCCAAGGTGACGATGCAAGACCTCTACGTGGTCACTATCTGTAAAGTGTTCCGTCTCCCCACGTTGGGTCATGATATTGCAGACATAGGCGATTTCTGCCTTGGTTTCCAAAAGTGCCTGCCCGATTTCCTTAATCACGATATTGGGCAAAATCGAGGTAAAGAGGGAACCAGGTCCGAGGACAATCATGTCACTTTCAAGAATGGTCTGCACTACTCGACGACTGGCCAGAGGCGTATCATCGTTGAGGGTATTGGTCACATAGACATGGTCAATCATGCCTGGATGGTCTGCAATATGACTCTCTCCAGCCACTTCTGTCCCATCCTGAAAGACCGCATGAAGGGTCAAAGGATGGTCACTGGAAGGATAAATCTTCCCAGTTGTATGGAAAAATTTGCTCAGTAACTGCATGGCATTATAGGTCGAACCCTGCATTTCTGACAAGCCAGCAATGATGAGATTACCCAATGGATGACCAGCAAAGGCTCCTGCATCTTCAGAAAAGCGATACTGAAAGACTTTCTCATAAAACTTAGGCATATCCGACATGGCCACAAGGACATTGCGGAGATCTCCTGGCGGTGTCAACTGCTGCATGTTTTTTCGGAGTTCACCTGATGAACCACCATCATCGGCCACCGTTACGATAGCAGCGATTTCCACATCTTTTTCACGCAGACTTTTAAGAATGACGGGGATCCCAGTCCCTCCACCAATCACCGTTATCTTTGGTTTTCTCATGAACGGTTTACCGTTTCCTTTCTTCGGTCTTTGTCGCGATGCCCTTCATTAACAGGCCAATTCTTGGATAAGTCCTGCGCCAAGCGTTTAGCAAAGGCCACACTACGGTGTTGCCCACCCGTACAACCCATGGCAATGGTCAAAACGGACTTACCTTCCTTTTGGTAACTTGGCAAAATCGGCTCAATCAAGGCCAACAAATGTTGATAGAAGTCTTCTGACTCAGGGTGATTCATGACATAGTCATAAACTGGTTCATCTACACCCGTTTGGTTTCGCAGTTCTGGAAGGTAGTATGGATTTGGCAAGAAACGGACATCAAAAACCAAGTCTGCATCAATCGGGATTCCATATTTAAAGCCAAAAGACATGACTTCGATACGGAAAGACTGGGCTTGTTCCTGATCAGAAAACTGCTCTGCAAGGGTTTTGCGCAGCTCACGTGGAGTAAGTTCAGTTGTATCCACCACATTTTGACTCATATTTTTCAAAGGCGCCAAGAGTTCACGTTCCAGCTTGATTCCATCCAAAATCCGTCCATCTGCAGCTAGAGGGTGACTTCGTCTAGTTTCCTTGTAACGAGCTACCAATTCTTTATCAGCTGCATCCAAAAAGAGAATTTTAAAGTCCAGTTCTTCCTTATTTTCCAACTCATCCAAAACAGCTTGAATTTCTGAAAAGAAAGAACGGCTACGCATATCCACTACCAAGGCCAACTTATGGTCGTCTTCCTTTGTTTCCACCAACTGCAAAAACTTAGGCAAGAGAGCTGGAGGCATATTGTCAATAGTAAAATAACCCAAATCTTCGAAGGACTGAATGGCAACTGTTTTCCCTGCGCCACTCATCCCTGTTACAATCACCAAGTGAAGTTGTTTCTTTGTCATCTTTTTCTCCTTATATCAAAAGAAGTTTGGCAACACCAAACTTCAACTAGCTTATCCAATCTCTGCGATGACTTCGATTTCGACTTTTACATCACGAGGAAGACGAGCTACCTCCACAGCTGAACGAGCTGGAAATTCCTCTTTAAAGGCCGTTTGGTAAACCTCGTTAAAAGGAACAAAGTCGTTCATATCGCTCAAGAAGCAAGTTGTTTTGACAACATGGTCAAAGTCTGTTCCTGCTTCTGCCAAAATAGCACCGATGTTTTTCAAGACTTGTTCTGTCTGTTCTTGGATAGTCTCTCCAACGATTTCTCCAGTTTCAGGAGAGAGAGGAACTTGACCACTAGCAAACAAAAGGTTGCCAACGATTTTTCCTTGAACATAGGGTCCGATAGCTTTTGGAGCTTTGTCTGTATGAATTGTTTTTGCCATTTTCTTTTCCTCACAATTTTTCTAAGATTGCATCCCAAGCCTCATCCATCCCTGCCTTACTGACAGATGAAAAGAGGATAAAGTCGTCACTTGGGTCAAAGTTTAATTTCTTTTTGATTGCTGATTCGTGCTTGTTCCATTTACCACGAGGAATCTTGTCCGCCTTGGTCGCAACGATGATAACCGGAATCTCATAATACTTGAGAAATTCGTACATCTGTACATCATCTGCTGACGGGTCATGACGAAGGTCAACTAGACTGACCACTGCACGGAGATTTTCCCGAGTCGTTAAGTACTCTTCAATCATGCGCCCCCACTTTTCACGTTCCTTTTTGGAAACACGGGCATAACCATAACCAGGCACATCCACAAAGCGCATCTTATCATCGATATTAAAGAAGTTGAGAAGCTGGGTTTTACCAGGTTTACCTGATGTTCGGGCGAGATTCTTACGGTTCAACATAGTGTTGATAAAGCTAGATTTACCAACATTTGAACGCCCTGCTAGGGCAATCTCTGGCAGTTCATCCTGTGGGTAGTGGGATTTATTGGCCGCACTGAGCAAAATTTCAGCATTGTGTGTATTCAGTTCCATAGTCACCTCTAGGCTGTTTCTAGGATTGGTTTATCCGTTCCATCGACAGCTTCTTTTGTGATGCGGACCAATTTCACATTTTCCTGACTCGGTACTTCAAACATGACATCTAGCATGGTTTCTTCGATGATAGAGCGAAGACCACGAGCTCCTGTCTTCCGTTCGATGGCCTTGTTGGCAATCTCTTGAAGGGCTTCGTCGTCAAATTCCAACTCGACATCATCATAAGAAAGCAAGGTTTGGTATTGTTTCACCAAGGCATTTCTTGGCTCTTTCAAGATGCGAACCAAGTCATCCACTGTCAATTGCTCCAGAGCTGCAAAGACTGGCAAGCGCCCAATCAACTCTGGGATAATACCAAATTTTTGAATATCTTCTGCGATGATTTCTTGCATGTATGAGCTGTTTTCATCAATCGCTTTATTGTTTTGACCAAATCCGATGACTTTTTCTCCAAGACGTTGTTTGACAATTTCTTCGATACCATCAAAGGCACCACCCACGATGAAGAGGATATTTTTTGTATCCACTTGAATCATCTCTTGTTGTGGATGTTTACGTCCACCTTGAGGTGGTACGCTGGCAACGGTTCCCTCGATAATCTTGAGAAGGGCTTGTTGTACCCCTTCACCAGAAACATCACGTGTGATAGAAACGTTCTCGCTTTTCTTGGCAATCTTGTCAATTTCATCCACGTAGATAATCCCACGCTCTGCACGTTCGATGTTAAAGTCAGCAGCCTGCAATAGTTTGAGGAGAATATTTTCCACATCCTCACCCACATAACCAGCCTCAGTCAGAGCTGTCGCATCTGCAATCGCAAAAGGCACATTCAAGCTCTTAGCCAAGGTCTGGGCAAGGAATGTTTTCCCTGAACCAGTTGGGCCAATCATCAAGATATTTGATTTCTGCAAATCCACATCTTCTGACTCTTCACGCGTATCGTGGAAATTGATGCGTTTGTAGTGGTTGTATACTGCTACTGCTAAAGCACGTTTGGCACGATCTTGACCGATTACATAGTGGTTCAAGATATGGAGGAGTTCAATTGGTTTTGGAACTTCAGACAAGTCTGCCAAGACTTCTTCCGCCAACTCCTCACGAATGATTTCCTGGGCCAACTCCACACATTCATTACAGATAAAGGCATTGTTCCCAGCGATTATTTTTTGTACTTCTTCTTGGCTTTTGCCACAAAATGAGCAATAAACCATCATATCATTATTCCTATTTGTAGGCATAATTTCCTTCCGTTCTATTCTATACTGTCATTCTATCTAAAATAAGGTCATGTAAAAAGCATGGATACTATTGACCAAATTGGTAAAGGCACTTAACCAGAGCAGGACAGAAAGTCCATAGCGCTTTTTACGAAAAGCCTGTGCTCCTGCAAGCAAGCAGACCAAACACAGCATGGCTGTGAAAAAACCAAATATACTACGTTCCATTAGACTTCCTTTCTCTTGCGGTATTGGATGGTAAAATCATAAGGATTTTTCTCATCTTTGGTATAGGATTTGCTTGAAACCGTCTCAAAAAGAGACAAGTCAAACTCCTCAGGGAAATAGGTATCTCCCTCCACCCGAGCATGAATTTGAGTCACAATCACTTCGTCAAGGTAGGGTTCAAAAGCCTGAAAAATCTGCTTCCCACCGAGAATATAGAGATTCTTGTCTTGATCCTGATACCAGTCTAGAACAGACTGGACATCATAAAAAGTAGTAACCCCATCTAACTTTTCTTCTGGGTTACGAGTCAAAATCAAGGTCTCCCGTTTTGGAAGCAAGCGACGCCCCATCCCATCAAAGGTCACGCGCCCCATCAAGATAGCATGATTCAGAGTTGTTTCTTTGAAGTGTTGCAGTTCTGCTGGCAAATACCAAGGCAGACGATTGTCCTTCCCAATCACACCCTCTTCATCCTGGGCCCAAATAGCTACGATTTTCTTAGTCATGCTTCCATCCTTTTCACTGATAGTACTATTTTATCAAAAAACTCAAAAAAAGACTGGTTTGGAATGCGTTCAGTTTGATAGAAAAGAAGCAGGCTAGCTTTAGCCTGCTTCTCCTGTCCCTAGGACATACGTTTCTTTGCTTCTAATTCAATTTTTTTGACTACTTCTTGAATGTTCAATCCAGTTGTATCAAGGTAGACAGCGTCCTCTGCTTGTTTGAGAGGTGAAGTCTCACGATGACTATCCTTGTAGTCACGCGCAGCAATTTCCTCTTTTAGGGTTTCAAGGTCTGTTTCAATTCCCTTGGCAATATTTTCCTTGTAACGGCGTTCTGCTCTTTCATCAACAGAAGCTACTAAGAAAATTTTCAATTCTGCTTGTGGCAATACAACAGTCCCAATATCGCGACCATCCATGACAATCCCACCTTGCTGGGCAATCTCTTGTTGGAGAGAAACTAGTTTCTCACGTACTTCAGGAATTGCTGCAATAGCAGAAACATGATTGGTCACTTCATTTTCACGAATAGGATGAGTAATGTCCACATCTCCTACAAAGACAAGTTGTTCTCCAGTTTCTGAGCGCCCAAAGCTGATTGGATGCTGGTCCAATAAGGCTAAAAGTTCCTCAATTTCTTCCACTCCTAACTGGTGTTTCAGAGCCATATAGGTCGCCGCACGATACATAGCACCTGTATCTAGATAGGTATAACCAAAATTTTTAGCAATAATCTTAGCAACCGTACTCTTACCGCTTGAAGCTGGACCATCGATAGCAATTTGAATTGTTTTCATATCAACTCCTATTTGATTTTAATAACATCACCTGGATTAGCAAACCAAGACCCTGTAGCCATATGCCCAGGATTCAAGGCCTCTAGCTGAGCAATCGAGATTCCTGCACGAGCGGCAATGGTTGCTTCTCCTTCTCCAGCCTGAACTGTAATTGTCCCTTCACTATCAGTATGCTCTTCAGAATGTCTTTCACTAGAAGAGCTCTCTGTAGAAGTTGCTTCTTCAGTCTTGCTAGATGAAGATGCGGATTCTTCTGTTACAGAGGTTGAAACAGGGGCAGATGAATCATAAAAATCTTTCAAGGCTGCTGTACGATTACTCCCTCCACTTGAAAGGTAAATCAATACTATTATCATTACTACAACAATCACGAAAAAGAGACTAGCTAGAATCGTCAAGACACGATTTGCAACAATACCTGTACCTTTTTGATTACGTTGACGTCGTTCCGTTCTTGTCTGTTCTTCCTGATTCTCATAA
Organism: Streptococcus sp. 27098_8_86; assembly: GCF_041432595.1. Classification (GTDB taxonomy): domain Bacteria; phylum Bacillota; class Bacilli; order Lactobacillales; family Streptococcaceae; genus Streptococcus; species Streptococcus pneumoniae_F. Next base: position 185,816 of record NZ_JAPVZW010000003.1, on the reverse strand, counting down.
ATATCTTCTTGCCACGGTTCTTTTGCCATACCTTACTCCTTGTTTTTTTTTACTTTTCTTATTACAATATAAATATGAAAATCACACTTATACCTGAACGCTGCATTGCCTGTGGTCTTTGCCAAACTTATTCTGAATTATTTGATTACCACGATAATGGAATCGTGCGTTTTTACGATGACCCTGACCAACTAGAAAAAGAAATCTCTCCTAGTCAGGACGTCGTAGAAGCTGTTAGAAACTGTCCGACACGTGCCTTGATTAAAGATTAACTCTAATACCGACAGGAACGTTCCACTCCTTCTAGTTTAGCATATTTCCATGCAAAATTATAGTCTTTTCTCTTTATTTTTTTCTGTAAAATCAGGAAGGTCACTTTTTTCTTTGACGAGATAAAGTGGTCTTTTTTTGGTCTCTAGATAAATCTTACTGATATACTTGCCGAGAATCCCAATGGTCAAGAGTTGAATCCCACCAAGGAAGAGAATAACAGCCATCAGAGAGGTCCAACCTGATGTCGGATTGCCCAAAATGAGGGTCCGCACCACAACAAAAAAGGTCATAAGCAGAGAAATAAAACAAGATAGGAGACCTGCCACAAAGGCTATAATCAAGGGAAAATCTGAAAAATTAACAATCCCTTCAATGGAGTAGAAAAAAAGTTGCCTAAAACTCCAACTGGTCTTACCAGCCTTCCTTTCGACATTTGGATAGTCCAGATAGTGGGTTTTAAAACCCACCCAGGCAAAGAGTCCCTTAGAAAAACGATTGGACTCCGTCAAGCTTAAAATGGCATCGACTACAGACCTTCTCATCATGCGAAAATCACGGACACCTGCCGGCAGGGCTACTGGACTAATTTTTTGCATGAGGCGGTAAAAGAGATTAGCGCAGAGACTACGTAAAACTGGTTCTCCCTCCCGACTAGTTCTCCGTGTTCCAACACAGTCCAAGTCTGCATTCTGATCTAGTAAGGCTTTCATCTCAAGCAACATACTAGGAGGATCCTGGAGGTCTGCATCCATCACCACCACTAGATCTCCTGTCGCATATTGCAATCCTGCATACAGGGCTGCTTCTTTGCCGAAATTTCGCGAGAAAGAAATATAATGAACTGCCGGATTTTGCTCCCGATAGGTCTTTAAGAGTTCCAAAGTCCCATCACTTGATCCATCATCGACAAAGACATACTCGATTTCTGTTTCCAAATCTGGAAGTAAAGCTTCCAAAGCCTGATAAAAAAGAGGAAGTACTTCCTCTTCGTTTAAACAGGGGACAATGATTGATATCACCATCTTAGTCTTCAAATCCATTTGGATGCTTGCTTTGCCAACGCCATGCGTCTTCACACATTTGAGTGATGCCTAACTCTGCTTCCCAGCCCAGTTCTGCTTTGGCTTTTGCAGGATCTGAATAGCAGGCTGCGATATCACCTGGGCGACGGTCTACAATGCGGTAAGGAATTGGACGTCCCACTGCTTTTTCCATATTTTGGATAATTTCAAGAACTGAGTAGCCTTTACCTGTTCCAAGGTTATAAACGTTTAGACCTGAACCTTTTTCGATTTTTTGTAGAGCTGCAACGTGACCTTTAGCCAAATCGACAACGTGGATATAATCACGAACACCAGTTCCATCTTCCGTATCGTAGTCGTCTCCAAACACTTGCACTTGCTCTAATTTCCCAACTGCTACTTGAGTCACATATGGCAAGAGGTTGTTTGGAATACCGTTTGGATTTTCTCCTAGGTCTCCACTTTCATGAGCTCCGATTGGGTTGAAATAACGAAGCAAGACCACATTCCATTCTGAGTCTGCCTTGTAGATATCGGTCAAAATTTCCTCTAGCATAAGTTTGGTACGACCGTATGGATTGGTCACTGAAAGTGGGAAATCTTCCAAGATTGGCACGGTGTGCGGATCCCCGTAAACTGTCGCAGAAGAACTGAAAATAATGTTTTTACAGTTGTTTTCTTCCATGACCTTCAAAAGACTAACAGTTCCAGCGATATTGTTGTCATAGTAGGCAAGAGGAATACGGGTAGATTCACCGACAGCCTTCAAGCCAGCAAAGTGAATGACCCCTGTTGGTTCTTCTTGCTTGAAAATATCTCTGAGGGTATCGGTATCACGGATATCTGCCTCATAGAAAGGCACTTCAACTCCTGTGATTCTTTCAACAACTTCTAAACTTTTTCTGTTACTATTAACAAGGTTATCCACCACAACAACCTGATGACCTGCTTGGATTAACTCAATAACAGTGTGGGTTCCGATAAAACCTGCTCCACCCGTTACCAAAATCTTTTCTTGCATCTTTTTTCCTCGATTCTCGGATTATTTTTTCTTATTTTACCATTTTTGATAGGGAATGTCATTTGCCATCCTAGAGGGGAGGCTAAAATTTCAGTAAAATCCTTATTCGCTTTTTACTCGTTTGACATAGTTTTCAATTGGGTAGTTTAGAGGGTCCAAGGTCAACTCCTTGTCTTGGATCAGTTGAGCTAGGTGGTAACCAATGATAGGACCAGTTGTGAGGCCTGAAGAACCTAGTCCACTAGCAGCATAGACACCTGCTAATTCTGGAACCTGCCCAAAGAAAGGAGAGAAATCACTGGTATAGGCACGGATTCCCACTCGTTCACTTCTGGAAGTCGCTTCCGATAAAACAGGATAGTGGGGCAAGGCTGCCTCCTCCATTTGTTTGAGCAAGGTTTCATCTACCGTCAAATCAAATCCCATGTCATTTTCATGAGTAGCGCCTAGGGATAATTTCCCACCTGCAAAAGGAATCAAATCCCACTCACCTTCTGGCATAACAACAGGGTAAGCTTCCATGTCTTGGGCAAGTTGATAATCTCGGAGTTGCCCCTTTTGGGGACGAACATCTACTTCATAACCTAAAGGCTCTAACAGGTGTCCCAACCAAGCTCCCGTCGCCAAAATAACTTGATCAAACACCTCTTCGCCAATCTGGTAGCCTGATGCTAAAGGTGTCAGAGTTACTTTTTCTTTGACCAGCTTGACCTGACTGGCTTCTAGCAAACGAGTGACCAAAAGCTGCCCATCTACTCTCGCTCCACCAGAAGCATAGAGTAAGTGATCAAATCCCTGCAAACCAGGGAATAATTCGTTAGCTGATTCTTGGTCCAGAATGGCTAATTGCCCTATCAAAGGAGATTCTTCTCTACGCTGGAGGGCTAGTTGATAGAGTTCTTCCAACTTAGTTTCATCCTTTTTCAGGAGAAAGACTCCCGAACGCTGGTAAAAGTCGATTTCTTGTCCTGACTTCTCTAAATCAGCTAATAAATCCACATAAAAGTCAGCCCCCAAGCGCGCCATTTTGTACCAGGCTTTATTGCGGCGTTTGGAAAACCAAGGGCTGATAATTCCTGCTGCGGCCTTGGTAGCTTGACCTTGTCCATGGTCAAAAACGGTCACCTCTAGGTCACTTTCTTTAGAGAGGTAGTAGGCGGCTGTGGCACCTACAATCCCTGCTCCGATAATGGCAACTTTTTTCATTGTTTTCACTTTCTAACTAGATATGGTGGAAAGGATTGGTCGATGCCTGACTAGGCAAGATATCAATATCCCAGCCCTTTTCTTCCTTCCATTGAGTAAGTAGTGCTGCAATTTTTTCCACAAAAAGCACTTCAATATAGTGACCTGGGTCCAATGCTAGCAAGCCATCAGACAACATATCCTGGGCAGTGTGGTAGTAAATATCACCAGTGATATAGACATCTGCCCCCTTTGCCAAAGCATCCTTATAGAATGACTGCCCACTTCCACCACAAATGGCAACTCTTGAAAGAGGCTTCTTCAAATCACTCTCTTGATAATGCACCATTCGAAGACTATCTAGACCAAAGACTTGCTTGACATGTTGGGCCAATTCCCCAAATGTCTGAGGCTGAACATTCCCAATACGACCAATTCCACGTTCTGGACCTGTCTCCTGTAGGTAAGTCGTTTCCTCAATGCCTAGCATCTGGCAGAACCAGTCATTAAGGCCATTTTCAACGATGTCAATATTAGTATGGCTGACATAAACTGCGATGTCATGCTTAATCAGGTCGATGTAAATCTGATTTTGCGGACGGCTAGCTACCAAGTCCTTGATGGGACGGAAAATCGGCGCGTGCTTAACGATAATCAAGTCCACACCCTTTTCAATGGCCTCTGCCACCGTCTCTTCACGAATATCCAGAGCAACCATGACCCTTTGGATATCCTTGTCTAGAGTTCCGATTTGCAGACCACGACTGTCTCCCTCCATGGAAAATTCCTGAGGACAAAAGGCTTCATATGCGTTAATTACTTCACTTGCTAGCATGGAGAACCTCCTTGATGGCTTGAATTTTATCTACTAGAACTTGACGTTCTTCCAGATTTTTTTCTGGGATTTGTCCGAGGGCAAACTCTAGCTTCTCAGCTTCTTTTTGCCATTTTTGGACAAAGACTGGGCTGACTTCTTTGGACAAGAAGGGTCCAAAGCGAACATCACTAGCTGATAGCTTCATTTGTCCAGCTTCCACCACCAAAATCTCGTAAAACTTGCCAGCCTCTTCTAGGATGCTCTCTGCTACGATCTGGAAACCATGGTCTTGCAACCAGATACGCAAGTCGTCTTCACGATTATTGGGCTGGAGGATTAAACGCTCTACATTAGCTAGCTTGTCCAAGCCTTCTTCCAATATCCTAGCAATCAAACGCCCGCCCATGCCTGCAATGGTGATGACCGACACTTGGTCAGGCTCTTCAAAGGCAGCCAAGCCATTGGCTAAACGAACCTGGATTTTCTCCTTTAGGACGTGAGCCTCAACATTTTTGACCGCAGACTGATAGGGGCCTTCCACCACCTCACCTGCAATGGCACTTCTGATTTGGCCTCTCTCAACCAACTCGATAGGCAGATAAGCATGGTCACTTCCCACATCTAGCAAAATGGCATCCTGTGGCACAAAGGAAGCCACCAATTCTAATCTCTTTGAAATCATCTTCTCTCACTTTCCAAACTCTATTACCTCTTATTATACCACATTTCAACTAGCACTTCTGCACCTAAAAAGACCGCAATCCACAGATTGCAGCCTTTCTTTATTTTCTGGCTTGATAGCGACTAGTCAGGATGAAAATCACGGTAAAGACCAACATCATGACACCATAAACAGGTAATGTTTGTCCTGTTAAGGTTGAAATTTCAAGCAGTTCTTGGATTCTTGGGAAGAGAGCTGTAACTAGGAAGCCTCCTACTGACCAAACAATCAAGAGGACACGCCATAGGGTAAATGGCATGCAGGCTCTAAATACGGATAAGAAACCAATTGATCCCAAGAGATAATAGAGTAGAGTTGAGATTTCTAACTCAGACCAACCTTGGCTACTTCCAAATATTTTCACAAAAAGAACGCTGAAGACGACCATGAGAGCACTTGGTAGAGCACGAAGCATGGATCTTCTGAGGAAGTTTGGCTCGACAGGTTTGATATTTCGCTCAAAAGTTAGAACGAATGGTGGAAAACCTTCCACGAACTGGTCAATCATGGTAATCTGGATTGGAATGAATGGGAAAATCAAGATCCACTCTGACCGACCTAGTAAAGCACTGGCGATACAGATAATTGCGAGCAAGAAAGAATAGATGGTCTTTATCAAGAAAATCGGTGCAATGTGGGCAATGTTATTGACCACGCGACGACCTTCAAAGAGAATCTCAGGAACATCATTAAAGTCAGAGTTCAAGAGAACCAGATTGGCAATCTGACGAGTCGCCGGATCTCCCTCAGCCATCACGATAGAACAATCCGCCTCACGAAGAGCCAGAATATCATTAACTCCATCCCCTGTCATAGCTGTTGTATGACCCGCTTTTTTCAGTGTTTGGATGATGAGTTTCTTTTGATGAGGGGAAACACGTCCGAAAATCGCAGTCTCCTCCGCCATAGCAATCAATTCCTCATCGGTGATTTTCGAACAATCGACATAGCTGTGGTAGTCCGCAAAGCCAGCCTTCTGGGCAATGCTGGACACCGTAACTGGATTGTCCCCAGAAATGATTTTGAGCCCCACTTCCTGAGAACGGAGATAGTCTAGTGTCTCTGCTGCTCCTTCTCGTATCGGGTCCAAGATCTCCAGCAAGGCTAGAGCCTGAATATCAGATGGTTTCTGTGGTTTGTGGTGGTCTAATTTTTCCTGACTGAGGGCTAAGACCAAGACACGTGAACCTCTCTCCAAGGCCTCCCTGGCTTCTGGTACCTCAGAATCCAGCAACATCTCAGGTGCACCTAAGAAAACTGTTCCCAAATCTTCTAACTCCATGGCTCCCCACTTGCGGTCGCTTGAGAAGGGAAGATTGGAAATCATAGGGTAGGCTACCTGACCTTGGAAACGCTGGCGAATGGCTTGGGCAGTTGGATTTTTATCCTCACTATGGGCTATGTAGCTGGTCAGGATACTGGCAATGGTCTCTTCACCATAAGTTTCCGTCAGTGGAAGAACAGCCTCTACCTGCATCTTTCCTTGGGTAATGGTGCCCGTCTTGTCCAAACAGAGCATATCCACGCGCGCCAAGGTCTCAACAGAGTACATCTCCTGCACCAAGACCTTTTTCAAGCCCAACTTAATCACTGCAGTCAAGAGCGAAGTAATGGTCAAGAGGGCAATTCCCTTAGGCAACATTCCCAGTAGGGCTGTCGACGAATTTACAACGGATGACTTGAGGGGCAAACCTTTCAACATCAAGGCTTCCAGCAAGAGAGCCAGACCAAAAGGAATGATAATCTTCCCAGTAAAACCAGCTAACCTGTCCAGCGATTTCATGATACGAGAGTTGATTGGTTTAACGGTCTTGGCTTCCAGCATGAGTTTGGAAGCATAGTTGTCTACACCGACATGGTGAACTTGAGCTAAAACTGCCCCACTGGCTAGGAAACTTCCTGACAAAAGCAAGGCATCCACTTCCTTTTGCACCAAATCACTTTCCCCTGTTAACATGGCTTCATTGACTTCCGCAAAGCCTTCCAAAACCAAGGCATCACTGGGAATCTGCTCTCCTGCAGACAAACGAATGACATCTCCTAACACCAATTCTTCAGGATTCAGAGCCACTTCTTGGCCATCACGAATGGTTTTGACCTTTTCCTTGGTCATGAGATTGAGCTTGTCCACCATGTGTTTGGCCCGTAGCTCAGTCACAATTCCAGAAAAAGCGTTAAAGCAGATAACAGCAAAGAAGACCAGATTGCTCCAAGCCTGCACAAAGGCAAGGGCCAAAGCAATGGCAAAGTTTAAAGCGTTAAAAAGGGTAAAGACATTTCGTTTAACGATTTGCCAAGTGCTGGTACTGGCCGAAGCAGTAAAATCATTGACCAAGCCCTTAGCCTGTCTTTCCTTGACTTCTCTTTGGGTTAATCCCATAATCTTATTTTTATCCATAAATTCTATCATATCATTTTTTCTAAAAGAATTCTAATCTCATCCCAAATATGGACCTGGTCAAGGGAAAAGTTTGCCAGCCCTCCTTTGATAAGGTATAATAATAACAAGAAAATAATCGAAGGAGATCGCATGTTTTATACTTATTTACGTGGATTGGTTGTCTTGCTCCTATGGTCCATCAATGGCAATGCCCACTATCATAATACTGATAAAATTCCTAATCAAGATGAAAATTATATTTTGGTTGCGCCTCACCGCACTTGGTGGGATCCAGTTTACATGGCTTTTGCGACCAAGCCAAAACAGTTTATCTTTATGGCCAAAAAAGAGCTCTTTACCAACCGTATCTTTGGCTGGTGGATCCGTATGTGTGGTGCTTTTCCTATCGACCGTGAAAATCCTAGCGCCTCAGCCATCAAATACCCTATCAATGTCCTTAAAAAAAGTGATCGCTCTCTCATCATGTTTCCAAGTGGGAGCCGTCACTCAAACGATGTCAAGGGTGGAGTTGCCCTGATTGCCAAAATGGCCAAGGTCCGTATTATGCCGGTTACCTACACAGGTCCTATGACCTTGAAAGGCTTGGTTAGCCGCGAACGTGTCGATATGAACTTTGGAAATCCAATTGATATCTCAGATATCAAGAAAATGAATGATGACGGCATTGAAACAGTCGCCAATCGTATCCAAACAGAATTCCAACGTTTGGACCAAGAAACGAAACAATGGCACAATGATAAAAAACCAAACCCACTCTGGTGGTTTATCCGCATCCCTGCTCTCATCCTTGCCATTATCCTCGCTATCCTAACCATCATCTTTAGCTTTATCGCAAGCTTCGTATGGAATCCAGATAAAAAGAGAGAGGCTCTTGGTTAAAAAATACAACAATCCCTTGGCAAAAGCCAAGGGATAACTCTTTTATTCGATTTTCCATTTTTGGGTCAACCAGCTAGAAAAGGCTAAAAATCGTTCAGCTACTTGTTCATGGTGCCCATAAGGGTCAAAGACAAACTGACCATTCGGATAGTGTTTTTGAAGACTGGTATGGATCTGCTCAGCATAGGCTGGTGCTTGAGCCAAGCGATTAGTATGGTGCGCTCCTTCTGTTTGACCATTCTGTAAATACAGCAAACAGTCTAAATTTTTCACTGTCTCTGCCTTGCAGTAAGTCACAAAATCAGGATACCAAAAGGAACCGCAGATCGAAAAGACACAGGAAACCTTGTCAAAGCTGAAAAGACTGTAGACTGCCGCTAAACCACCTAGTGAGTAACCCCCATAGGCAAGGCGATTTTTATCCAAGCGATAAAGCGACTGCAACATGTCTAAAAGACCTCCAAATAAATGACCATGATAGGCATTTGCCTGACCACCAAAATCTGGAGCCCCATCTCTCAGAGCAGATGCCTTCCAGGGAGTGTAGTCGTCTAGGCGATTTTTAGAGGTCAAGCCCACTAAAATCATAGATTCAGAAAGGGACGATAGGAAATCCAAATTTCCATCATTCAATAAAATAGCCGGATAGGTTTGATTGGAGTCGTAGTTAGAAGGAAGGCTGATTTTGACTTGAATTCCTTCCCAATCAAACTCATTATTTATTGATAAAGTCATTGATTTTCTCAAGGGAATCAATCACTGCTGGACCATAGTCCATCAACTCATCGTAAGAGATGGTCATGATTTTTTGATTCTTAATAGCAGGAACGCTTTCCAAAACAGCATTTGCCTTCATCAACTCTACTGCTTTTTCATCCAATTTTTTATTTCGATCGCTGGTTACATAGATAATCAATTCAGGATCCATTGACACGAGGTTTTCCAAGGTCAAGCCTGATGTCCCCGTAGCAACGTTGGTATAACCAAGTTGGTTCAGCAAACTTTCTTGCAAAGCAGACTTGTAGGCACCGAAGGTTTCATCATTATAAGCAACCATAATCAAAGCCTTTTTCTTTTCACCTTGGCTTGCTGGGTTTGCTTTCTTAACAGCGTCAATTTTAGTTTGTAATTGGGCTGCGTATTCATTAGCCTTGTTCTGAACATTAAAAATCATTCCCAGATTTTTGACATCTTCTACGATATTTCCCAAATCTTGCTGAATCGTTGAGAGAGAAGCTTTTTGTGTATAAACTGGGATTTTATTTTCATTCCAAGCGCTAACTGTCCCCAAGGATTTTTCAGAAAACATCATGTTTCGACCCATCACAGCGTCTGGCTCATAAGAAAGGACTGTCTCTTGTGAGACTGTTTTTTTATCCCCAATTTGAGGAATAGTCGCAATCGCGTCCTTGTATTTGTCCGTCACAGCATTGTCTGGATTGAGCATGCCAACAATTTTATCCTTCAAGCCTAACTCCAATAAGATTTCAGTGGTTGAAAGATTGTTGGTGATAACTTTTTCAGGTGCCTTGTCAAAGACTTGTTCGACTTCATTCCCTTTCGCGTCATAGGTTTTGACCGTTAATGGATAAGTCGTCTCTGCTTTAGCCTTTTGACTTGTTTCTGTGCTAGATTGTGTGGTAGCTTTTTCTGTAGTAGTATTGCCACAAGCTGCCAAAGTTAAGGTAGCTACTGTTACTAGTAAAATGCTTAGTGTTTTTTTCATCTTGTTTTCCTTTTCATTCTTATAAATAGTGAATCATGGCTTGCTGGTCCTCGGTCCAAGTCACCTGACTTTGAACTCCGTATACAGTTTGCAATGACTCAGGGGTGATGGTCTCCTTTGGAGTCCCTTGGTAAAGGATTTCCCCCTCTTTCATCAGATAGAGATAATCCGAATAGCGACAAGCAAGTTGAATATCATGCAGGACAGCTAGAACATTGACCTTGAGATTTTTCACAATGGCCAATAAGTCTAGCTGATACCTGATATCCAGGTGATTGGTTGGTTCGTCCAGGAGCAAGAGAGTCGGTTCTTGCGCCAAGGCTCGGGCTAATAAGACTCGTTGTTTCTCCCCCCCTGACAGAGACGAATAGAGACAAGTTTTCTTCTCCAGCATATCCACCTTAACGAGGGCATCTTGAACGAGTGTAAAATCTCTTTCCCTTTCCTTCTGTAAAAAAGAGAGGTGGGGAGTTCTTCCCAGCAAGACGATTTCCTCAACTGTACAATCAAACTGCAGCTGGTTAAACTGGGTCACAACTGCCATTTGCTTGGCTGTTTCTTTGATCGTCCATTGTTCCAGAGGCTTTCCATCTAAGCTTATCAAGCCTTTATCCGCCTTTTCCTGACGATAGAGGAGTTTAAGTAGGCTGGTTTTTCCACTTCCATTTGGTCCTAGTATCGTGTGAAATTGATTCCCTTCAACTTTAAGAGAAACTCCCTTGAGGATTTTTTTCTCTCCCAGTCCAAAATGGATATCCTTACAAATCAAGTCCATGTCAGACCCTCACCTCCCTTCGCCTACCTCCAACAATGTAGATAAAGAAGGGAGCACCTACTAAGGCTGTGAAAATACCAATAGGAAGCTCTGCGTTTGGAATGATGATACGAGAGAGTACGTCTGCCCAGATGACAAAGAGGGCACCTAGCAAGGTTGCAACAGGAAAAAGTCTCTTGTAACTCGTTCCTACTAACCCTCGAGCTAAATGTGGAGTAATCAGACCGACAAATCCAATAATCCCACAGGTTGCCACTAAGACTGCTGTCAGCACAGCCACCATGGTCACATAAAGATACCAATAAAAGCGTAAGGGAATCCCCAAAGTTAAAGCAGCCTCATCTCCCATCATCATCGCATTGAAAACACGATACTGAGTAGAGAAAAATAGAAAGGCTATTCCTACTACTATAGTTGGCAGGACCAAGTCTGCCCAGGAAGTCCCAGCGAGCGAGCCCATGGTCCAAAACTTAATGGTCATCACACTGTCCGCATTAGCTCCGACTGAGATAATAAAGTTTGAAAAAGCCAGAAAGAGAGCGTTGACCACCGTTCCTGATAAAATCAGACTGGAAGTCGTCATCCTTCCCTGCATAGAGGCAATGATGAGGACAGCAATTGTTGCCAAAATAGCTCCAAGAAAAGCTCCAAGGCTAATCATCACTTTTAAACCAAGAATGATGCTCAAGGTTGCCCCTAGAGTTGCACCCGCAGATATTCCTAAGACATAGGGCTCTGCGATGGGATTATTCACTGTAGACTGCATCACGCTACCACACATAGAAAGGCCTGCTCCTACTATCAGACCTAACAATACTCGGGGGAATCTCATGTTCCATACAATGGCAAGAGTAGACTTGGAAACCTCTCCTATCTCAAGAGGAAATCCTAACCTGCTCAAAATAATCCGATAGGTATCTCCTAGATCAATCGCAACAGATCCCATTGAAACTGCTAGAAAGAGAGAAATCCCTAAAATACCTAGCAAAATAACTAAGAGTAACACAAATTGCTGGTCTTGTCGGCTTCCAGAAAATTTGGAAAGCATGAAAACCTCCTTTGATAGAATCTTAAAAATTTAGAAAATTCTCATTAAAAGTATACCATATTTTCAACAATGGAACAAGATGAGAAAAATAAATATAGTTGGTCTTACAGTACTAATAATCGTAACCGAAGATTATACTTGAGTATATCGAGGTAAAGTGACAACATAAAAAGCCCTCTGAAAATAGAGAGCCACCTGTTTATATAATTAGTGAGAATCTTTATGTCACCAATTCTCCCACTGGGTTTCAATCTTGACATCACCATAGTTGCTTGGCGAGTACTTACTGTCATAAATCGAGTTCCAGTCTTTCAAGACTTTTTGGTTGACGATTTCATCATAGTCTTTGTCTAAATCTTCTTTGGAAATATTATTTTTTCTTAAATATTCTCTTACTTTTTCTTCATCATCAATAAATTGACCTGGTTTCCTTGGCTCTTCAAAAATCGCAAGTTTCTTTTTGAGCACTTTCTTTTGCATATTATAGTGTGCCGAATACCATAGGGTAATATTCGAATCAGTCTTTCTTTCAAAACGAATCGACATCCCTTTAATACCTGAACCAAAATTAAAGTTAATGGTTATATCACTATAGCCTTTGGGAAGAGTTTCATACTTTCCAAAAGGAGTATAGGATATATTTGGATCATCACTTGGCCAACCTGGACTGATTTTAAACCCATCTATGTTTCTTAAAATATTATTTGTATGATATGTCTTATCTGTCTCCTGGTAGATTTCATCAAAAATATTTTTAGGTTGTTTAGGAAAAAAGTAAAAACAGGATAATACAATTAGTAAGATTAACGCTACTAAACCGAGAATTTTCTTCATGTTATCACCAATTCTCCCACTGGGTTTCAATCTTGACATCGCCATAATTGCTTGGCGAGTACTTGCTGTCATAAATGGTGCACCAGTCTTTCAAGACTTTTTGGTTGACGATTTCGTCGTAGTAAGAATCCAAGTCCTTGGCAGTAATACCATACTGCTCTAGATAGGATTTCACTTGGGCCTCATCTTCGATATAACTATCCTCATTTCCTGATAATACTATCTGAATTGACTTTGTGATTGTTTTAGTGTTTGGATTATATTTGTTGACCATCCATAACTTCGTACCATCAGCTATTTTTCTCTCAACTGAAACAAACATTTTACTATACGCTTTCTCAAAATTAAATCCAACTCTCAGTTCAAGATAGCCTTCTGGAAGAGTCTTATACTTCCCTAAAGGACTATATTTAAAATACTCTCCATCACTTGGCCAACCTGGACTAATTTCAAAGCCATCTATTTTTCTTAAAATATTATTTGTCCGATAAGTCTTCTCAGTTTCTTGGTAGATTTCGTCAAAAATATTTTTAGGTTGATGGATAAAAAAGTAGAAACAAGATGATATGATTATCACGAATAAGGCTACTAAACCGAGAATTTTCTTCATGTTATCACCAATTCTCCCACTGGGTTTCAATCTTGACATCACCATAGTTGCTTGGCGAATACTTGCTGTCATAAATCGAGCACCAATCTTTCAGAACTTTCTGGTTGACGATTTCGTCATAGTCTTTCTCTAATTCTTCTTTGGAAATATTATTTTTTCTTAAATATTCTCTTACTTTTTCTTCATCATCAAGATATTGACCTGGTTTCCTTGGCTCTTCAAAAATAGCAAGTTTCTTTTTGAGCACTTTCTTTTGCAGATTATAGTGTGCTGAATACCATAGGGTAATATTCGAATCAGTCTTTCTTTCAAAACGAATCGACATCCCTTTAATACCTGAACCAAAATTAAAGTTAATGGTTATATCACTATAGCCTTTGGGAAGAGTTTCATACTTTCCAAAAGGAGTATAGGATATATTTGGATCATCACTTGGCCAACCTGGACTGATTTTAAACCCATCTATATGCCTTAAAATATTATTTGTACGATATGTCTTCTCTGTCTCCTGGTAGATTTCATCAAAAATATTTTTAGGTTGTTTAGGAAAAAAGTAAAAACAGGATAATACAATTAGTAAGATTAACGCTACTAAACCGAGAATTTTCTTCATGTTATCACCAATTCTCCCACTGGGTTTCAATCTTGACATCGCCATAATTGCTTGGCGAGTACTTGCTGTCATAAATGGTGCACCAGTCTTTCAAGACTTTTTGGTTGACGATTTCGTCGTAGTAAGAATCCAAGTCCTTGGCAGTAATACCATACTGCTCTAGATAGGATTTCACTTGGGCCTCATCTTCGATGTATGTTTCCGTATCTGCTTTCTTTAAACCTATATTCACAAATTTTTTTAAAACACGATCCTTACGAGTATAGTTATCCCATATTCTAACTCTAACATTTGGCCCAATTCGTTTTTCAAATGAGATTGAACTTAATTGTGTTTTTGTATCAAAATTAAAACCTATTTCGATTTCAAAATACTCTTCTGGGGTATGGTCTTTATTATAAGTTCCAAATGGATAATATTTAGAATACTCTCCATCACTTGGCCAATCCGGTCTGATTTCAAAGCCATCTATGTTTCTTAAAATATTATTTGATCGATAGGTTTTCTCAGTTTCTTGGTAGATTTCGTCAAAAATATTTTTAGGTTGATGGATAAAAAAGTAGAAACAAGATGATATGATTATCACGAATAAGGCTACTAAACCGAGAATTTTCTTCATGTTATCACCAATTCTCCCACTGGGTTTCAACCTTGACCTCACCATAGTTGCTTGGAGAATACTTGCTGTCATAAATGGTGCACCAGTCCTTCAAAACTTTCTGGTTGACGATTTCGTCGTAGTAAGAATCCAAATCCTTGGCAGTGATACCGTACTGCTCTAGGTAGGATTTTACCTGAGCTTCGTCTTCAATATAAGTTTCCGTATCTGCTTTCTTCAAACCTATTTTGACAAATTTTTTCAAAACACGATCCTTACGAATATATTTATTCCATAAGCGAACTCTAACGTTTGGCCCGATTCGCTTTTCAAATGAGATTGAACTTAACTGTGTTTTTGTAGCAAAATTAAAACTAATTTCTACTTCAAAATACTCTTCTGGGGTATGGTCTTTATTATAAGTTCCAAACGGATAATATTTAGAATACTCTCCATCACTTGGCCAACCTGGACTAATTTCAAAGCCATCTATATGCCTTAAAATATTATTTGTTCGATAGGTTTTCTCAGTTTCTTGGTAAATCTCATCAAAAATGTTTTTAGGTTGATGGATAAAAAAGTAGAAACAGGATAATACAATTAGTAAGATTAACGCTACTAAACCGAGGATTTTCTTCATCTTATCACCAATTCTCCCACTGGGTTTCAACCTTGACATCACCATAGTTGCTTGGTGAATACCTGCTGTCATAAATCGAACACCAATCTTTCAAGACTTTCTGGTTGACGATTTCGTCGTAATCCTTCTCTAATTCTTCTTTGGAAATATTATTTTTTCTTAAATATTCTCTTACTTTTTCTTCATCATTAAGATATTGACCCGGTTTCCTTGGTTCTTCAATGATGGCAAGCTCTTTTTTAAGGATTTTCTTTTTTATATTATAGTGTGCTGAATACCATAGGGTAATATCCGAATTAATCCTTTTTTCAAAACGTATCGTCATTCCTTTAATACCTTCTCCAAAATTAAAGCTAATACTTATGTCTTTATAACCTTCAGGATGAGTTTGATACTTCCCTGAAGGGGTGTATGCAAAATATTCTCCATCATTAGGCCAACCTGGACTAATTTCAAAACCTTCTATATGCCTTAAAATATTATTTGTACGATAGGTTTTCTCCGTTTCTTGGTAAATCTCATCAAAAATGTTTTTAGGTTGACGCACAAAAAAGTAAAAACAGGATAATACAATTAGTAAGATTAACGCTACTAAACCGAGGATTTTCTTCATCTTATCACCAATTCTCCCACTGGGTTTCGACTTTCACATCACCATAATTGCTTGGTGAGTACTTGCTGTCATAAATGGTACACCAATCTTTCAAGACTTTCTGGTTGACGATTTCGTCGTAGTCTTTATCTAAATCTTCTTTGGAAATATTATTTTTTCTTAAATATTCTCTTACTTTTTCTTCATCATCAATAAATTGGCCTGGTTTCCTTGGCTCTTCAAAAATCGCAAGTTTCTTTTTGAGCACTTTCTTTTGCAGATTATAGTGTGCAGAATACCATAGGGTAATATTCGAATTAGTCTTTCTTTCAAAACGAATCGACACTCCCTTTATCCCTTCTCCAAAATTAAAGTTAATGGTTATATCACTATAGCCTTTGGTTAGAGTTTCATACTTTCCAAAAGGAGTATAAGATATATTAGGGTCGTCACTTGGCCAATCTGGTCTGATTTTAAACCCATCTATATGCCTTAAAATATTATTTGACCGATATGTTTTCTCCGTTTCTTGGTAAATTTCATCAAAAATGCTTTTAGGTTGTTTAGGAAAAAAGTAAAAACAAAATAATACAATTAGTACGATTAAGGCTACTAGACCGAGTGTTTTCTTCATATTGTCACCAATTCTCCCACTGGGTTTCAATCTTGACATCACCATAGTTGCTTGGCGAGTACTTGCTGTCATAAATCGTGCACCAGTCTTTCAAGACTTTCTGGTTGACGATTTCGTCGTAGTAAGAATCCAAATCCTTTGCAGTGATACCGTACTTCTCTAGGTAAGTTTTCACTTGGGCCTCGTCTTCGATATAGCTATCCTCATTTCCTGATAATACTATCTGAATTGACTTTGTGATCATTTTAGTTTTTTGGCTATACTTACTAATCATCCATAACTTCACATCCCCAGATATTTTCTTCTCAAATGAAACAAACAGCTCGTTAGAATAATTTTTGAAATTAAAATCAATAGATATATTATTAAAGTTTTGAGGGTTGCTTTTACTAGTATACAATCCAAATGGATTTTGAGAGATATTAGGATCATCAGTTGGCCAAACTGGTTTAATGTCAAAGCCATCTATATTTCTTAAAATATTATTTGACCGATAGGTCTTCTCCGTTTCTTGATACATTTCATCAAAAATATTTTTAGGTTGCCTAGTAAAAAAGTAGAAACAGGATAATACAATTAGTGCAAATAAGGCTATTAGACCTAAAATTTTCTTCATGCTATCACCAATTCTCCCACTGGGTTTCGACTTTCACATCGCCATAGTTGCTTGGCGAGTACTTACTGTCATAAATCGAGCACCAATCTTTCAGGACTCTCTGGTTGACGATTTCGTCGTAGTAAGAATCCAAATCCTTGGCAGTGATACCGTACTGCTCTAGATATGATTTTACCTCTGATTGCTGATCAATATATACTTTGGAATTATTTTCTTTTTTTATTATAGTAACTTCTTTACTCAAAATACCTAATTTATAATTGTAGCTTCCCCATACTTTTACACTAACATTAGAAGATAGTCTTCTTTCAGAGTAAATGAACAAAACCTTCTGTGAGTTTCGAAAATTAAAACCAATTTCTATCTCAGAATAATCTGACGGTATTTTCTCTTTGTTGTATAATCCGAACGGAGTATACAAAATATTGGGGTCATCACTTGGCCAAACTGCTCTTATTTTAAATCCATCTATGTTTCTTAAAATATTATTTGACCGATAAGTCTTCTCCGTCTCATGGTAGATTTCATCAAAAATATTTTTAGGTTGTTTAGGAAAAAAGTAAAAACAAAATAATACAACTAGTAAGACTAAAGCCAATAAACTGAATATTTTCTTCATATTGTCACCAATTCTCCCACTGGGTTTCAATCTTGACATCTCCATAGTTGCTTGGCGAGTACTTGCTGTCATAAATAGAACACCAATCTTTCAGAACTTTCTGGTTGACAATTTCGTCGTAGTAAAAATTCAAATCCTTGGTAGTGATGCCGTACTGCTCTAGGTAGGATTTCACCTGAGCCTCGTCTTCGATGTATGTTTCCGATCTATTTTCATAAATCATAATTTTTTTAACTAGTACTTTTTTCTTAAATCCGTAATGAATGACAAAGTTAATTTTTTCTCCTGAGTTAGCATATCTTTCAAACCAAATATTTACACCTTTACTACTACCATCAAAATTAAACCGTAGTTCTAAGTTCTTCACATCGCTTCCAAGAGAAGAATCATCGTATATTATTATTGATTCATACTTATCCGTTTCATTCATATTCGAATCATAAAGCTTTCGATTTTTTACTGTCACATTTTTTAAGTCATTGAAGTTATAATAGCCCAAATAATTTTTTGCCGTTTCTTGATACATTTCATCAAAAATATTTTTAGGTTGCCTAGTAAAAAAGTAGAAACAGGATAATACAATTAGTGCAAATAAGGCTATTAGACCTAAAATTTTCTTCATGCTATCACCAATTCTCCCACTGGGTTTCGACTTTCACATCGCCATAGTTGCTTGGCGAGTACTTACTGTCATAAATCGAGCACCAATCTTTCAGGACTCTCTGGTTGACGATTTCGTCGTAGTAAGAATCCAAATCCTTGGCAGTGATACCGTACTTTTCTAAGTAGGATTTCACCTGAGCTTCGTCTTCGATATAAGTTTCCGTATCTGCTTTCTTTAAACCTATTTTTACAAATTTTTTTAAATTGCGTTCTTTATGAGAATATACAGTCCACATTTTTATACTCACGTTTGACTCTATACGTTTTTCAAATGATATCGAACCAATTTCATCTTCAGAATAAAAACTAAACCCAATTCTTAGCTCAAGATAACCTTCCGGAATATTTTTATAATTTCCTGAAGGTGTATACCTTAAAAATTCTCCATCGCTTGGCCAAACTGGTTTAATATCAAACCCATCTATGTTTCTTAAAATATTATTTGTCTGGTAAGTTTTCTCAGTTTCCTGGTAGATTTCATCAAAAATATTTTTAGGTTGTTTAGGAAAAAAGTAAAAACAGGATAATACAATTAGTAAGACTAAAGCTAATAAACCGAGTATTTTCTTCATGTTATCACCAATTCTCCCACTGGGTTTCGACTTTCACCTCACCATAGTTGCTTGGAGAATACTTGCTGTCATAAATCGAGCACCAGTCTTTCAAGACTTTCTGGTTGATGATTTTGTCGTAGTCCTTCTCTAATTCTTCTTTGGAAATATTATATTTTCTGAGATATTCTCTTATTTTTTCTTCATCCTCTAGATATTGACCTGGTTGCCTTGGTTCTTCAAAAATCGCAATCTCCTTTTGAAGGACTTTCTTTTTTATATTATAGTGAGCCAAATACCATAGGGTAATATCCGAATTAATCCTTTTTTCAAAAAGAATCGTCATTCCTTTAATACCTGAACCAAAGTTAAATCCAATACTTATGTCTTTATAACCTTCAGGATGAGTTTGATACTTCCCTGAAGGGGTGTATGCAAAGTATTCACTATCATTAGGCCAACCTGCTCTGATTTTAAAGCCATCTATGTTTCTTAAAATATTATTTGTACGATAGGTTTTCTCTGTCTCCTGGTAGATTTCATCAAAAATGTTTTTAGGTTGATGAATAAAAAAGTAGAAACAGGATAATACAATCGTCACGAATAAGGATACTAGGCCTAGGATTTTCTTCATGTTGTCACCTTATCACCAATTCTCCCACTGGGTTTCAACCTTGACCTCACCATAGTTGCTTGGAGAATACTTGCTGTCATAAATGGTGCACCAGTCCTTCAAAACTTTCTGGTTGACGATTTCGTCGTAGTAAGAATCCAAATCCTTGGCAGTGATACCGTACTGCTCTAGATAGGATTTCACCTGAGCTTCGTCTTCAATATAAGTTTCCGTATCTGCTTTCTTCAAACCTATTTTGACAATTTTTTTTAAAGTACGGTCTTGATAAGTATATTTATTCCATATCCTAACTCTCGTGTTTGGTCCTACTTGCCTCTCAAATGTAACGGAGCTTAATTGAGATGTATATTCAAAATTAAACCCAATTTCTATCTCATAATAATCTGACGGTGTTTTCTCTTTGTTGTATAATCCGAACGGAGTATACAAAATATTGGGGTCATCACTTGGCCAATCCGGTCTGATTTTAAACCCATCTATATTTCTTAAAATATTATTTGACCGATAAGTCTTCTCCGTCTCATGGTAGATTTCATCAAAAATATTTTTAGGTTGTTTAGGAAAAAAGTAAAAACAGGATAATACAATTAGTGCAATTAAGGCTATTAGACCTAAAATTTTTTTCATGTTATCACCAATTCTCCCACTGGGTTTCAATCTTAACATCGCCATAATTACTTGGCGAGTACTTGCTGTCATAAATCGAGCACCAATCTTTCAAGACTTTCTGGTTGACGATTTCGTCGAAGTCTTTCTCTAATTCTTCTTTGGAAATATTATTTTTTCTTAAATATTCTCTTACTTTTTCTTCATCATCAAGATATTGACCTGGTTTCCTTGGCTCTTCAAAAATAGCAAGCTCCTTTTGAAGTACTTTCTTTTTTATATTATAGTGTGCCGAATACCATAGGGTAATATTCGAATTAGTCTTTCTTTCAAAACGAATCGTCATCCCTTTAATACCTTCTCCAAAATTAAAGCTAATTTTAATTTTAGAATAATTACTAGGAGTCATTTTGTTGTCGTAAATTCCAAACGGATTATTAGATATATTGGGGTCATCACTTGGCCAGACATCATCAATTTCAAAGCCATCTATGTTTCTTAAAATATTATTTGACCGATAGGTTTTCTCCGTTTCTTGGTAAATCTCATCAAAAATGTTTTTAGGTTGTTTAGGAAAAAAGTAAAAACAAAATAATACAACTAGTAAGACTAAAGCTAATAAACTGAATATTTTCTTCATCATCATCCTCCTACTCCGCCACGGCTTCTAAGCGATTTAAAAACTTGGATACACCTGGATAGTTACTTTCGATATATACTTTAATGGCATCTTCCCCTTTTTCCATAACCTCTAGTGGAAGGATGCTGGCATAGATAGTGCTTCTGACTTGTTTCCAATCTTTATTTTTCAAGAATTCTCTTTCTCTCAGAGTCGAATCCTTCTGAAGGTCAGCATAGTAAGAAGATATAGCTTGATCATAGGATTGCCCCTCTTGCATCCGACCGATAAGATTGACTGAATCAAGGTCTGCCTTGTAATCATCCTCACCAATACTTGGTTTCTTATCCGTAGCGTTAAAGGTCGTGTCTCCCTCCCAGCCTGAAAGGTCCTTGACATGCTCTCTACCGCCATAGACATCAGCTAACTGAACTTAATTAGGATTAAGATGAGTAGCCATAGTAATGGACTGGTGGGTAAAGTCTGCATGACCTGTCACCAACTCTCCCACTGGGTTTCGACTTTCACATCGCCATAATTGCTTGGCGAGTACTTACTGTCATAAATCGAGCACCAATCTTTCAAGACTTTCTGGTTAACGATTTCGTCGTAGTAGGAATCCAAATCCTTGGCAGTGATACCGTACTTCTCTAGGTAGGATTTCACTTGGGCCTCATCTTCAATATAACTATCCTCATTTCCTGATAATACTATCTGAATTGACTTTGTGATTGTTTTAGTGTTTGGATTATATTTGCTAATCATCCATATCTTCGTTCCATCAGCTATTTTTCTCTCAACTGAAACAAACATTTTACTATACGCTTTCTCAAAATTAAATCCAACTCTCAGTTCAAGATAGCCTTCTGGAAGAGTCTTATACTTCCCTAAAGGGCTATATTTAAAATACTCTCCATCACTTGGCCAACCTGGACTAATTTCAAAGCCATCTATTTTTCTTAAAATATTATTTGTCCGATAAGTTTTCTCAGTTTCTTGGTAGATTTCATCAAAAATGTTTTTAGGTTGTCTACTAAAAAAGTAAAAACAGGATGATATGATAATTATGACTATAGCCAATATACTGAGTGTTTTCTTCATTAACTTTTCCTCCTAATCTGCCACTGATTCCAAACGATTTAAAAATGTCGATACTTCGGGGTATTTTTCCTCAATATACTCTTTAATAGATGCCTCGCCTTTCTTCAGTATATTCGGAGGCACTACTCCTGCATAAATCAGACCTTTGACTTGTTTCCAATCTTTATTTTTCAAGAATTCTCTTTCTCTCAGAGTCGAATCCTTTTGAAGGTCAGAGTAATAAGAAGTTATGGCTTGGTCATAGGATTGCCCCTTCTGCATCCGGCCGATAAGGTTGACCGAATCTAGGTCTGCCTTGTAGTCATCTTCTCCGATACTTGGCTTCATATCATTTGCATTAAAGGTCGTATCTCCCTCCCAGCCTGAAAGGTCTTTGACATGCTCTCTACCACCATAGAGATCGGATAACTGGAAACTGCTAGGATTTAGATGGGTGGCCATGGTAATGGACTGGTGAGTAAAGTCTGCATAAACTATCACCAATTCTCCCACTGGGTTTCAATCTTGATATCGCCATAGTTGCTTGGCGAGTATTTACTGTCATAAATGGTGCACCAATCTTTCAAAACTTTCTGATTGACGATTTCGCCGTAGTAAGAATCCAAATCCTTAGCAGTGATACCATACTGCTCTAGATATGATTTTACTTGGGATTCATTGTCGATATAATTTTCGGAATTTCCCTTTATTACAATTACTTCTACTTCTTTTTTCAAACTTTTTTCACGATAGCTATATCCTACTCTTACCCGTATTCTAACTCCTGAATCAATATATTTATCAAAACGAATAAAACTTGTTTGTTCTAAATTTTGAAAATTAAAGCCTAGTACGATTTTACGATAATCATTAAAAATATTGTCTTTATAGGTTACATGTGGACTATATTTCAAACTCTCATTATCACTTGGCCAAACTGGACGAACAATAATATCTTCATTTTTTCCAAAAATGTTATCTACCTGATAACTCTTCTCCGTTTCTTGGTAAATTTCATCAAAAATGTTTTTAGGTTGACGCACAAAGAAGAATAGACAAACTGATACAAGTAATATCACTATTGTTAAAACGCCTAGGATTTTCTTCATAGACTTCCTCCTACTCCGCCACGGCTTCCAAGCGGTTTAAAAACTTGGATACACCTTGATAGTTACTTTCAATATATGCTTTAATAGCATCTTCTCCTTTTTCCATAACCTCTAATGGTAGAATACTAGCATAGATAGTGCTTCTGACCTGCTTCCAATCTTTATTTTTCAAGAATTCTCTTTCTCTCACTGAAGAATCCTTTTGAAGGTCAGAGTAATAAGAAGTTATAGCTTGGTCATAGGATTGTCCCTCTTTCATTCGGCCGATAAGGTTGACCGAGTCTAAATCTGCCTTGTAGTCATCTTCACCTATGCTTGGTTTTTTATCCGTAGCATTTTTAGTCGTGTCTCCCTCCCAACCTGAAAGGTCATTGACATGCTCTCTACCGCCATAGACATCGGATAACTGGAAACTGCTAGGATTTAGATGAGTAGCCATAGTAATGGACTGGTGGGTAAAGTCTGCATGACCTGTTACCAATTCTCCCACTGGGTTTCAATCTTGACATCGCCATAGTTGCTTGGAGAATACTTGCTGTCATAAATCGAGCACCAATCTTTCAAAACTTTCTGGTTGACGATTTCGTCGTAGTAAGAATCCAAGTCCTTAGCAGTGATGCCGTACTGCTCTAGGTAGGATTTCACCTGAGCTTCGTCTTCGATAGATTTATCCGTTCCATCTTGATTTATGAGTAGCTGTACATTTTTTTGAAATAATTTTTCTTTTGTAAGATACCTACCAAAAATGAAAATTCTTAGCCCATTACTTAATTCCTTCTCAAAAGAAACAAAGACTGTATTTGTATCTTTTGTAAAATGAAATATTAAATCAATATTTTCATAGTCATGTGGAGTTTTCTGTTTTTGATAAAGTACATAAGAATAAAATTTAGAATCATCATCATACTCTTGATATTTATGTACTTCGACGTCTTTCAACTGGTTAAAAATATTATTTCCTAAATAAGTTTTCTCAGTTTGTTGGTAGATTTCATCAAAAATGTTTTTAGGTTGACTAGTAAAAAAATAGAAACAGGATGATATGATTATCACGAATAATACTATTAGACCGAGGTTTTTCTTCATTAGCTTTTCCTCCTAATTTACCACAGCCTCTAAGCGATTTAAAAATGCTGATACATCTGAATGGTTTTTATCGATATACTCTTTAATAGATTTTTCACCCTTTTTCAGTATATCCGGGGGCACTACTCCTGCATAAATTGTACCTTTGACGTGTTCCCAATCCTTATTTTTCAAAAATTCTCTTTCTCTCTGAGAGGAATCTTTTTGAAGGTCAGAGTAATAAGAAGTTATGGCTTGGTCATAGGATTGTCCCTTCTGCATCCGGCCTATAAGATTGACTGAATCAAGGTCTGCTTTGTAGTCATCTTCGCCTATGCTTGGCTTCATATCATTAGCGTTAAAGGTCGTGTCTCCTTCCCAACCTGAGAGATCTTTGACATGCTCTCTACCACCATAAAGATCTGATAACTGTACTTGATTAGGATTAAGGTGAGTCGCCATCGTAATAGACTGGTGAGTAAAGTCTGCGTGACCCGCTCCATTGTTAGAATAGGCCTTTAGTTTGCTATCCCAAAACGTATCAAAATCATCAACTTTCCCGTAAGCTTCTTTATATTCACTTTTAGCCGATTTGTATTTTTGGGGAGTGTCTGTTTTCATTTTAGTTGAAAAATTTCCTCCACCAGCTAGTGTATGTTGCAATCTAAGGTTATAATACAGTTCTTTGGCCTTTTCTTCTTTCAATCCCAGTTCTTGATAAATTTCAAGAATTGGTTTTAAAGTTCTCAATTTTTGGCCTGTATTCGGATCACTCACAAATTCTTTATAAAAATATTGCCACAATCCACCTGCCGTTTCATTCCACTTAAAGTCATCATAGTTGGCCGCACCGACGACTCGCAAAAAGATATAGTCACGAAACTCTTGACTTGAGGTTGGGAACTTCTTATCTATCCCTTGCTTGATGGTCAAGAGCTGTTGGGCTGTCTCTGCGTCAAAGCCGTATTCTGCCATCATGGTTTGGACAAAGGCCTTCTCTTTACGACTGAGCTTCATGTCCTTTGTATCAGAATAGGCAGTCAGGTAGTTGGCCCAAGTCAGGTCAGATGGAATTTTAAAGACCCCTGTCTTTGCATCCCAACTCGTTTCAATCTGGGCCAGTCCACGACTCAACTGCACATCGATACTAGCTAGATCATCGAACAGTCCTCCTGAGTAGCTATCATAGGTACGCAGGTCTCTCAAAATCGTTTCATAGACACGTTTATTGGCATGGTGTCCTCGCATGAGTTCCACATTACTGCGTCTCAATCTTCCCTTTTCTTCACTATCCATGGTCAAGCTAGAAAGGGTTTGGTTGACTTCATCTAGATAAGCAATCATTTGCTCTTCCTGACGGATCTTATCAAGCAGATCATCCTCACGCCAACTCTTGCTGTCGACCATACTTTGGTAGTCTTCTGGTAATTTCTTGATGGCTTGAGAGAAGGTTTCCGCATAGAGTTGTCCCCCTTTGCTCAAGGGTAATAAGACACTTGCAAAAAAACTTCTAGCCGAATTATAAGCATCGCCCTTTAGACTCTCTGTATCTTCTGAAAACTTTTTGATGGCTGATTGCAAGTCTTGATAAGCCTCCACCTGAGATTGGCACATGGTCGCTACACTCAAACTTTGTAGTTGTGATTGTTCTAAGTACATATCAATGCCCATGTCGTTTTTCCTCCTCTCTTTCTAGTTCTTTGCGTCTTTCATAGTAGACCTCATCCAAGTCTCCCTCTAACCGGAACTTTTCTTTTTTCAAATCATCCATGCGGTAGCTGAGGTTCTCAAGAATTTGGTTTTTAAGTTGGTTTCTTTGTAGGAGCGTTTCTTCCAACTGTCCTGCATATCGGCTCTGATAGGCCGCCTCCCACAAATCATTTTGATAACGGTGACTAGCTCTATCATACCCTTCAAAGGTTTCTATCAGTTCTTTGGTGCGATATTTCTCTTTTCCATTGTCTTCTAGTTGGTACAAGAGGTCTCGCTCTCTTTTCTTCAACTCATCTAACTTGCTCATGCATGACTCCTAAAACCATTGGCACCCGCTTCATCTAACGCCTCAAAATCACTCGCTATAGAGTGCAGTCGTTCTGAAGTCAGGGTGACGGCTGCCGAAATCTGACTAGCTAGATTTTGAGACTTTGTCAGACATTGATGGGCCTTGTTATTCCCTTGAAGGGTCGTTAATTCGTCTTGACTAGCCACAGCAATTGCTGTTAAAGATTGACAAGCATTTTTCAGCTGACTCGCATACATTTGAGCAAGATTTAAATCACTTTTTACTGTTGACATGACTGTTCTATCCTTTTTCTCAATCCCTTGTGATAGGTTTACTTTATTTAGCTATATAGACCTATTATACCATGTTTTGAATGCAAGCCCTAATTTATTCTATATTTAGATAATAAAATAGTTTTATATCTAAAAAGCTACCTAATTAGACTAGCTTCATTATCAAGCTATGCTCAATTGAACTCGGCCTAAGCACTTGGCAAAAAAGATAAAATCTCCACGAAACTGAAGTTTCTTCGTCACTTTTCCTATTTTTGCTTTGTGCTTTTGACGGCCTTTGTATCTTGTTAATTGAACTCGGCCTAAGCACTTGGCAAAAAAGATAAAATCTCCACGAAACTGAAGTTTCTTCGTCAATTTTCCTATTTTTGCTTTGTGCTTTTGACGGCCTTTGTATCTTGTTAATTGAACTCGGCCTAGCACTTGGCAAAAAAGATAAAATCTCCACGAAGGGAGAAAATCTGGTTTATTTTACCTTATAGTGCTAGGAACCGTAACCGAAGATAATACTCGAGTATATCGCGAGGTAAAGTGACAACATAAAAAGCCCTCTAAAATTAGAGAGCTGATTTGAGCTCGGGCTAAAATCCTAGTGAAACAAAAAATCTACACGGTCAGAAAAGTCTCTATCGTGCCATTTTCATACATGATGTATAGTCCAAGTAGAATGAATACTAAGGGCACAATGATTCGCTCGTATTTTTCAATTGTCTCGAATATTAACGGAATAGAGGATAACACCCGACTAATCTCGCATAAGATAATTATGCCGATTACAAACACAAGCAACGCCACGAGGGTCTGTGACCAATCTAACGAAGCAAAATAAGGTATATAGATACCTAAATTATCTCCGCCAGACGCAATTGTCAGCAATGTAACTGTCCAAAACAGTTGATTTGCCTTGCTTTGTTCTAATCTTTCAATAATTTCTTCCTCTTCTTCCTCACCTTCTCCAACAATTGCAAAGCGAATCCCTAAATAGATAGGGATTAAACCAAGCAATCCAACCATCCATTCTTCAGGCACGAAATTAACGATATAAGCAGCAACTAAACTCGCCCCTACAAGTAAACCTGTGCCTAGATATTGCCCCGCATAAATATGCCATTTTTGTTTATTCTGTGATAGCTGTGCAAATAAAATAATTAAAATAATTAAATAATCGATACTGGTAGAAATATAAACACCAATAGCAGATATGATTGTCTGTACCATAAAAAAACTCCTGTATTAGTCAGTAATAAATCAGCAGATTTTAGGGAAGCACAGACACATTAATTTAGCTATCGCTAGTGGGTAATGTCGAACGTAGGAAAGCATTTTACTCCTCCTCAAAACGTAGTTACAAAGTAATTTCTAACTGGAATTCGGTGACTACTTCCATGTAAAGTATAACATACTATACTTTACTTCGTAAAGTGTGGGCTCTCCGAGGGGGCTTACAGACAGCTACGCACCTTTATGGTGTAATTAGCTGATACCATTTGAGGTTTTTGTAGTCTCCAAAATTGTGACCGATAAAACTGTTCCTGGGTGGAGACCTGGAGGGAGCCGGTTTTTGTAGTCTCCAAAATTGTGACCGATAAAACCATCTCCTTTTTCCTAATACTCAATGAAAAGTTTTTGTAGTCTCCAAAATTGTGACCGATAAAACACGATTCAGTTATTCCAGATGCTGAAAACTGTTTTTGTAGTCTCCAAAATTGTGACCGATAAAACCTCAATAAAAAAGCCCTCTGAAGTCAGAGAGCTCCAGTCTTGCTGGATAAAACGTTTATAGACTAGGCGGACGAGGCGAAGATTGTACTAATGGTACATCAAGCCGAAGCCAACGAAGTATAGAAACGTTTTAGACGCAAGATTAGCGACGAAGTCCTAGAGAGTTGATTAACTCACGGTAACGGTTAACGTCGTTTTTACGCAAGTATGCAAGCAAGTTACGACGGCGACCGATTTTTTTCATCAATCCACGGTAAGTAGCGTGGTCTTTTTTGTGTTGTTTGATGTGTTCGTTAAGGTGGTTGATTTCCCAAGTAAGGACAGCAACTTGAACCTCTACTGAACCTGTATCACCTTCGTGACGTGCATATTGTGCGATGATTTCATTTTTTTTCTCTTTTGAGATTGCCATGATGTTTCTCCTTTTTATTTGGCTTCATCCGAGTGACAGGTTGGCATGCCTGTAACCAAGAAGAAGTTATTTGTCTTTACGACAGTTCTTATTCTACCAAGAAGCAGAGACTTTGTCAACTGATTTACTTTTTAAAAAATTGACCTACTCTACTGATTTCAGGGCTTCAAGCATATCCACCTTTCTCAAGTGGTGATTGACAAAGAAACCCAGTAAGGCTAAAATCACAGTCACTGCGACGATTGGAAGAGCATAGACTTCCCAGCTGACTCGTGGATAAAAAAGTATGGTGGCAGGTGAAATCATTTGAATCAAAAATTGATGTAAATAGTAGCCAGCTACCAAACCGAGAACAATACCAACAAAGGACAGCACCATGGTCTCGCGGTAGATATAGAGGGTCACTTCTTTATTATGGAAACCGAGAACCTTAATGGTCGAAAGTTCACGGATACGTTCTGCCACATTGATATTGGTGAGATTGTAAAGAATGACAATGGCTAGCAAGACGGAAACAAGGACAAGGATTGCCATGGTTTTATTGAGAGAATTGGCTACAGATTCAAAAAGGTGGATAGCCGTTGCATTTTGGATCACCCCAGAAACAGCAGTTTTTTTCATAAAGGCCGCAGCTTCTTTCTCCGTATTGGATGGTGTTGGCTCTTTTAATTTTACTAGGTAGGTATTGTCTTTCGGACTGGTACCGTAGACTTGTTCGTATGTCGCTCGGTTGAGATAAACAAAGTGTCCAACATAGTTTTCAGAAATAGCCGATACCTTGATTTCTTTCCCATCAAGCTCCAGCTTGTCTCCAACCGTAACATCTGCTAGTTGAGCTAGTTTTTGACTCACGACGGCTCCATCTGTGACCTGCACCTCTTGGCCATTTTCCTCTAATGCGATAAAGGGTTTGAAATTTTCTCTGCTTGTGACCATCATGGTGATAGTCTGAAGTCCTGCTTTTCCTTTGAAATCTTTTTCAATGGATTTAGAATAGATTTTTTGATAATCATGGATAGGCTCAGCTTGCAAGGCACTTTCTAGATCTGCTTTTTCTTTCTCCGTTGCACTGCTCTTTTCCGCTACAATCATCTGGTATTGCTGGATTTGTTCAAATTGACGATCGACAACTCCTCCCACAGAAGACTGAATGCCAAGACCTGCAAATAGGAGAGCAACCGAACCCGCAACTCCAAAAATGGTCATCAACATCCGTTGCTTATAACGGAAAATATTTCGCGCCGTAACCTTATGAGTGAAGCTCAAACGACTCCAAATAAAGCTCAAGCGTTCCAGCAAAATCTTTGATCCTTTAACGGGAGGTTTGGGCAGCAAAAGTTGGGCTGCTTCATCGTGCAATTCCCTCCGTGCCACCAGATAAGCTGGCAAAACACTGGATACCCAACTCAAGGCTAGGGCAAGGAGACTATAAGACCAGTAGAAATACTCCTGACTTTTCCCAACGACCATTCCAGCTGTTATAACATCCGAAATCACGCCTGCAAGGAGATAATGTCCTAGAAGTGTTCCTAAAACGGTTCCCACAGTTCCTGCAAGAAAACCATAGAGGACAAACTTGGCAACAATATCTTTATTCTGGTAACCTAGGGCCTTGAAAATACCAGCATTGGTACGCTCTTCATCCACAAAGCGAGTCATAGTTGTAAAGGTCACCATTGCCGCAACCATATAAAGCACCACGGGAAAGATATTCCCGACAGAACGAATGCTTGCTGAAGCATTACTATACATGAGGTATCCTTGACCACCTGGCATGGTTTGGCGATTGTATACATGGTAAGTAGGCTCTGCCAGTTCATCAAGCTCTTTCTGGCGTTGTTCAAGCTTCTCTTTTTCCTTGGCTAGATTACTCTCTGTCTGAGCCATTTTTTCTTTTTCTGTAGCCAATTCTTCCTTAGCTTTTGTCAATTGCTCCTTGGCTTGACTCTTTTGAGGCTCAGGCAAAGCGGTCACTTGTTCTTCTTGATTTTTCAATCGACTTTCAGCCTGTTCTAACTGGCTCTTGCCTTTTTGAAGGTTACCTTCAGCTGTTTGGAGCTGCTCTTTTCCATCTTCCAAGCTCTTTTGCCCATTTGCTTTGATACTTGCCAATCTTTTTTGACCATTATCGGCAAGCAAGTTTTGTAAGTCTTCCTGGTGTTGATCTCGTTTGCTTCTATAGTCTGATGAAAAAGCATCCAAATTTTTTAAATCATCATAGCGCACACGCGCAATGCTATAAACATCTGAGTCAAACTGACTGGGTAAAATCACTCCATAGCCAGCCAAGCTTCCATTTCCACTACTAGCCCCTCCCAAGTCTTCTTGAGAAAGTATCTCACCCGACTGAACAAATCCAGTAATGGTGAAAGATTGGGATTTTATGACGGTCTTCCCTTCTTCTTTCTTGCTAAAGGTAATTGTCTGCCCAATCTGATAGCGGTCTTTCCAGAAATCTGCCAAGGAAATTTCCCCATCAGCCTCTGGCAGTCGCCCTTCTGTCACTTGAAAAGTTGAAATTCCCTCTGGCTTAGAATAAAGTCGAATTGCTTCTTCACTATTTTCAACGGTTAGGTCTGCCATATAGCCAAACTCAACACTTGCTCCTTGAAGGGTCTTTAGTTCGTCCTGATCTTCTTTGTCCAAGCCATAATCAGCTATCACTGCCAGATCCAGGGTATTGGCTTTACGGAGATAATCCCCTGCCGTGCGTTCCATGTTTGGACTGGCTACTTTAAGACCTACTAGGGCTAAAGAACCCAGCATCATCAAGGTCAAGATAGAAGCAAAGCGTCCCTTAGAAGCAATCACCGACTGGAGCAAGTCTTTTCGGTATGTTTTTTTCATGCTAATACTCCAATGTATCGATAGCCTGTGGATGCTCATTGATTGTTACTCTCATAACAGTGGCATCACGCATGTGAATCACCCGATCTGCGATAGGAGCTAGCGAGCTATTGTGAGTCACGATGATTACCGTCGCTCCCTTTTGACGAGACATGTCTTGGAGAATCTTCAAGACTTGCTTGCCTGTCTGATAATCCAAGGCTCCAGTTGGTTCATCACAAAGGAGAATTTTAGGATTTTTAGCTACTGCGCGTGCAATGGAGACTCGCTGTTGCTCCCCTCCAGAAAGCTGGGCTGGAAAATTATTCATCCGATGAGCAAGACCCACATCTGTCAGAACTTGCTCGGGATTCAAGGCATCTGTCACGATTTCTGAAGCCAACTCCACATTTTCCTTAGCGGTCAGATTGGAAACTAGATTATAAAACTGAAAAACAAAACCGACATCATTGCGGCGGTAATTGGTTCTCTGGTGGGAACTATAATCTGCAATATTGGCACCATCAATCCAGATTTCCCCCTCGTCATTGGTATCCATTCCCCCAAGAAGATTAAGAACCGTTGACTTGCCTGCACCAGACGCACCTAGAATGATAACCAATTCACCCTTCTCAATCTCAAAATTCACATCGCGATTAGCCACAATCTCCGTGTCCCCAACCTGATATCGCTTGTAACAATGTTTCATCTCAATATAAGCCATCATCAACCTCACTTTCTTTAACTACTTCTTAATATCATTATAACGCTTTTTCAAAGAGTTGGATACTAGAATAAAAAGAAAAACCTAGGTATTCCTAGGCTTTCTTTTTACAAATTATTTTCCAAGGTAGTATTCAGAAACTACGTTCAATTTTTCGTCGAATTCGAATACCAATGGTGGGAAGTTAGGGATTTCCACGTCCATGATTTCGTCATCTGACAAACCTTTGATGTGTTTTACAAGGGCACGGATTGAGTTACCGTGAGCTCCTACGAATACGTTTTTACCATCTTTAAGAGCTGGAGCGATTTTATCTTCCCAGAATGGAAGGGCACGTTCCAAAGTCACTTTCAAGTTTTCAGCATCTGGAATAACTGAGTCGTCAAGTGAAGCGTAACGACGGTCTGTGTGAGCTGAGTGCTCATCATCACGGTCCATGTTTGGAGGCAATACATCGTATGAACGACGCCAGATGTGAACTTGCTCATCACCAAATTGTTCAGCAGCTTCAGCTTTGTTTTTACCAGTCAAACCACCATAGTGACGTTCGTTCAAACGCCATGATTTTTCAACTGGAACCCACAATTGATCAGAAGCTTCAAGAGCCAAGTTAGTTGTTTTGATCGCACGTTTCAATACTGAAGTGTAAGCTTGGTCAAATTCGATACCAGCTTCTTTGATCAATTTACCAGCGTCAATCGCTTGTTGTGTACCTTTTTCAGACAAATCAACATCAGCCCAACCAGTGAAAAGGTTAGCTTTGTTCCATTCAGACTCACCGTGGCGAGCAAAAACCAATTTTACCATTAGATGGATTCTCCTTTAAATTTTCCGAGGTTTCCCCTCGTTTATCTATTCTATTTTACACAATTTTTCACAAAAAAGCTAGTTAAAATCGACAAGTTCTGACAGTCAGGAAGTAAAGTCCTCTCATCCTGATTAGGAACTTCTATAATTCATTACTTTTTATTTGCAAAAATAGAAGTTCTAAAATCATTTGTTTGGTCTAGGTAGGCTTTAAAGACTGCTCTCTTAAGTTTATGGACAGCACTGTCAGTTTCTGGGTTATAGTCACTCCAACGCATACCTTCCGCATCCTGTAAAACAGCTTGATCCATCAGTTCTTGCAATTCTTTTACTCTTTGAATGGTTTTCGTGGCATTGCTCATCCATGATTGCGTCGGATCTTTAAAAGTAATTTTATTCAAATGATCAAACTGAGCAACGCGCTCTTGATACATAGCTTTTTTAAAGGCTGCCCAAGATGAATACTGACCACCAAATAGCTTTTCTAAAACAAGCTTATCTGTCACTAATCCTTGCTTTTTACCGTAGAGGTTGATTGTATGACCATTTTGTTTAGCAATTTCTTCATATTGGTTGGAAATATATGGGACCATACCTTCTTTAAATCCTTTAGCAGCTAAGAGTTCATAAGCTATCCGGCGTCCCATAAGATCTCCAGGAGTTCCTTTCTCACTGCTCAATGCTGAAAAGATTGGTGCAAAGAGTTTAATCGTAAAGTAGCCATTTCTCTCATAAGTGCCAGCCTGATACTCACGAGCCGAAAGAATATTATTGTCAATCAAACTATCAAAGCTAGTCAATTTTTTAGCTTCATCTTCAGTCAAATTTTTCACAACATTAGTAGCATAAACATCATTTCCGTCTGCTGGATCTGTTAGATAGTGGTTCTCAATTTTTCTAAGAGCTTCCATTTTCTGAGAAACATTCAGTTTCTTAACGATCGATTGCCCTTCAAGATATTCCAACAGATAGATGAGGTCAAACATATTATGAGCGTATTTCTGGAGATCGGATGCATCTTTGAATCGTTCCGTCGGATCTAAGACTTGTAGACGGGATCCTTCCATGCTATCTGATTTTGAATGTTTCAAGATTGAGTTAATGGTAATGGTTGCATCATTTGGATGATCTGGCGCTTGTAATAAGCCTTTAGCAAAGAACTCAGGACCAAGACCACTTCTTCTACCATAGCCACCAAGATAGATATCCTGATCTGAATCATGGGTCATCTCATGGGTATACGTAATAGCGCCATCCTTATCCAACATACGGTAAGACATATAATAGACACCATCTCCTGTTGCGTATGCACCGTGATGATTATGAACCACCTTGTTACCAACTGGTCCAAAGAAATGTTGCATTGCAGGATTTGAATTCTCAAAGTCTGCGATTGTTGAAGCCTTTCCTTCAGTATGATCATCACCAAACTTATAGGCATCATAAAGCAGGATCGTACGATAGAGTTTTTCACGTCCCTCATTATCTAAAATACGATACCAATAATCGTAGTGATCTCGCTGACGCTTGGCTGTTTCACGCGCATTATCTTCAACAAACTTATTGAGTTCATCTCCAGCCTTATAGTCGCTGTTGCGGTAGCGATCGTAAGCTCCAAATCCTAGGCTAGACAAGGTTGAGATGACAAAGACTGATCTTTCTGGCAAGGTAAGGAGAGGCAAGACCATATTGCGGTATTTCCAAGTACTACTAGTAATTCGGTCATAAACTCCGATAGAATACTTAGTCCCTGCTTGCTCTTGCTTGGCTTTGACCTCTGCAATAGTGGATTTTTCTTCGACGATGAAAGCTTTGGTCTGTTTTTTAAACCAGTCATTGTTGCTAGTGTTTGGTAAAAAGACTTTTCGGTAATTTTCTAGCGTGCTAAACAAATCTGTCGTTCCATGATGGCTGGCAAGACTGATACCATAAGTATCAACGTTGTTCTTAGCAAGCAGATTATTAAATCCTGATTTCCCTAACTCAATCAAAGTATCTAACGGAGATGCATTTCCTTTGCCAAAGAAATCAAGGTGATACAAGACCAAGTCTTTAATATTAACCTGACCATAGCTAAAGTTATACCAACGCTCCAAGTAGCTCATACCAAGAAGCAAGGCTTCCTTGTTACGCTTGATTTTATCTACAATATAACCTGTCATTACTTGATTGTTTTCCACTAGACCAGCATCCGCTGACAAGAGTTTTCTCAGACTGTCTTCTAGATGCTCCTTCGTTTTAGCAAACTGCTCTTCTAGATAGAGCTCGGTTTGCTTCACTTTTGGTGAAATACCAAGTGTGTTTCTAATAGCATCTGAATGATAATTTACCTTCTTCAATTCTGGTAAGACTTGCCGGATAATCGTTTCTTGATTATACAAGAATTGGTTTGGCGTATAGAGAAGCCCCGTATCTCCTAGACTATATTCTGCCAACTTAGCAAAATCATTCTGGTACTTGAGCTGGAATGTTTCAGAGGAATGATCCTGGTAATGGAGCAAGAGTTTGTTTGCAGTCTGTTTGTTGGAAACAATATCGGTGATGACTTGGTCATCCTTCATCATGACTGCTGACAAGAGTTCTTTTTGATATAAAAGACTGTTCTCATTGACCAGGTTTCCGTATTTGACGATGGTTGCCTTGTTGTAGAAAGGTAGCAATTTTTCAATATTTTTATAAGCCAAGGCGCGCTGAGCTTGATAATGCTTCACCTTAGAAAAATCACTTTCTTTACTACCACTTGTTGAAAGAGGCTCCACTGTTGGAGGAGCGAGAGGATTGATTTCTGCTTTTTTATTAGTCACTTCAGAAGCATCTAAAATTGTTCCTCTTTCTACAAATGATTCCTTGCTGACGACTTCTTCCCTGACCAAGGTGACATTGTAGACTCTATTAGCTTTGTTGCTGAATGTATTAGCCACCTTCATTTCATTATAGTGGTAACCGGTAATAGCATTCCCGTTGGTTACATTGACATCACTTAGTACATTGGTCAATCTTCCTGCATGCTGTTCCTCATTCGTCTTTCGATCCCACAAATATCCAGCCACACCCGCAACTCTACCAAAGTGCTTGACATTATTGATATCACCTTCAGCATAGCTATCCTGTATATGCGCATCTTGGTCTACTAGACCTGCAAGCCCACCAACAGTCTGATCTGAACTATTGGTGTTGGAGGAAATGGCTACTGTCGCTTTTGACTTAGTCAGTGAAGCTCTGCCTCCTGTCAAATGACCAACCAAACCACCAATATTGTATGCCGCAGTCGTTTCGTAAGTATTAACAATTCTTCCCTTAAAACTGCTCTCTGTGATGCTTGATTGGTCTGCCTTAGCCAACAAACCACCGATACCACGTTCCCCAGCCAGAACACCATCGACATGAACTTGCTTAATCTTTGTGTTATCCGTAGCTTCATTGGCCAGTGAACCGATATCATCTTTACCTGAAATAGAGACATTTTTTAGGCTCAACTTTTCTACTGTGGCCCCTCTCAAGCTTTCAAAAAGAGGCTTTTTCAAATTGTAAATAGCATACCGCTTACCATCTTTTTCACCAATCAACTGACCAGTAAAGGTGCCCCTGATGTAAGATCTGTCATCAGGTCCCAAATCCACTTCGTTGGCATTCAAGCTAGCCGCTAAATGATAGGTTCCAGAGAGATTCTTGTTGATAGCTTTAACCAAGTTGCTAAAGGAAGTGAAGGTTGTTGTTTCTTCTGTAGCCTTTTTTGCGAGATAGAAGGTGAAATTATCGACATATTTATTTTCTAGCTCTTGCTGGAGTTTCTCAGCTTTGGCTATGATTTTATAAACGGATTGTCCATTTTTTATTTCTGCAGTTATTGAAGCGACAGGTAGATAGACATCTTTGAATGACGACGATTTTGCCTTAACAAAGTAAGTGTCTATATTACTTGGAACACTGTCTAAAGAAACATGTTGTTTGTAAGTACCATTGGTCTGACTATATAACTCCAGATCAGAAACATTTCTTAATTCAAGTGTTTTTTCTGGATCTTTTTCTTTTGGTTTTTCAGCCGGATTTTCTGGTTTTGCTTGCTCAATATTGCCAGTATATTCTGGAAGAGGAGCTACTTGTTCGGGTTCAACAATCGCTCCGGATTGGGTACCTGTATAAGATGGTTTCGATGGTACCTGTTCTGGTTCGACTATTGCTCCAGATTGAATGCCTGTATATTCTGGTTTTTCGACCGTCTCAGGGGCTACAACAGCTCCCGATTGCTCGCCTTTATATTCTGGCAAGGAAGGCTGAGTCTCCGGTTCGACGATGGCACCAGATTGAGTTCCCTTGTACTCTGGTTGTGGAGCCACTTGCTCTGGTTCAACAACCGCTCCGGACTGGGTACCTGTATAGGATGGCTTATCAGCCGTTTCTGGTTCGACGATGGCTCCAGATTGAATGCCTGTATATTCTGGTTTTTCAGTTGTCTCAGGGGCAACTATTGCACCAGATTGCTCACCTTTATATTCTGGTAAGGAAGCATGGGTCTCTGGTTCGACGATAGCACCAGCTTGAGTTCCCTGATATTCAGGTAGCGGAGCTACTTTCTCGGGTTCGACTATTGCT
The DNA here is from genome assembly GCF_041432595.1 of Streptococcus sp. 27098_8_86. Taxonomy (GTDB): domain Bacteria; phylum Bacillota; class Bacilli; order Lactobacillales; family Streptococcaceae; genus Streptococcus; species Streptococcus pneumoniae_F. The sequence goes on along the minus strand of NZ_JAPVZW010000003.1, from coordinate 148,486 downwards.
CCAGACTGAGTTCCTGCATAGGCTGGTTTATCAGTTTTCTCAGGGGCTACAACAGCTCCAGATTGCTCACCTTTATATTCTGGTAAGGAAGGCTGAATTTCCGGTTCGACGAGAGCACCGGATGGAGTCCCCTGATACTCAGGTTGCGGATCTACTTTCTCGGGTTCGACGACCGCTCCGGACTGAGTTTCTCTATATTCTGGTTTTTTGGCTGTCTCAGGGGCTACAACAGCTCCAGATTGCTCACCTTTATATTCTGGTAATGAGGCCTGAGTCTCAGGCTCACCTTTTCTTGCAGACTGGGGTATTTCACTCGATACAACTGCCTTCTTAGTCCCTTTTTCTACTATACGTGGTAAGGCTTCTTCTACCTTAGTCGAGAGAACTTCTCGGGAAATTTCTTGATTTTCAACAGTGAAAATACGAACAACCTCAACCTTCTTCCCAACATGACCTTCTTGTTTGACACGAATTGTTCCCTCAATTAAATCTGGATTCTCTTGAACCACTTCAGCAAAGTCTAGCTTGGTTTCAATCTCTTGATCTTTGTATAAGAGCTCTGGTTTATTTAAACGACCAGCCAAGACTTCGTCATGAGGATCCACACTAGCAATACCAGACGGCTTTTGATTGGGTGAATCTTTAGAAGGGATTGGCTTGTCAGCAGGGCTTGTTGGAGACGGATTTTTCCGCTCATCTCTTACATTTTGCCCACCTTCATTGGACTGGAAATGAGGGTGAACCGTATCGTCTAGTTTCTGATCTCTAGCAACAGTTTCTAACTGATTAATTTTCTTGTCTTGCTTAATATAGCCTAGATAGGTATAACCTGACAGGACTCTTGGCAGAGGCAGACTATCTCCTTGGGATAATTGATATTCTTGATTGTATTGTAGCAAAAGCTGATTTTCAATAGCCTGAACCGAAGAGACCAAACCGCTCCCCACGCCTGTTATCAAAACAACCTTCAACAATGCTTTCTTATTGCCTTTCTTTCTCGAAACAGCAAAAATGAGGAGTCCAATCGAAGCGAGGGCTCCACCAGTAAGGACGGTAACCAGATTATTGTGCTCACCGGTATTAGGCAACAGACCTAGTTGGGCTTTCTCATCCATACGGTAGACTAGATAATAGGTACTCTCACTATCTTCAGCAATATTAGGAAAATCCTTTACAATCAAGTCCTTCTCATGACTACTCAGTTCTGTATCCGTCACGTATTTGTAGTGAACAGATACATTTTCTTGAGCAAATACGGTCCCACCGCTAGCAATAGACACAAAAAATAAACTAGAAATTGAAGCAGACACAAGACCAATCGCTAACTTTCGTAAGGAAAAACGATGCTGCTTCTCTCCAAAAAACTTTTTCATTCTATATCCTCTCTATTATTTTATCCATTTCAAAATAGAAGAAGCATTTTGCTTCCTCACTATGATAAACTTACAAGAAACAAAAATACTTCTATATATATTTTGATATATTTAATCTACAACCATCATTATACTATAAAAAGAGTTCCTTGTCTCAAATAAATGCTTTAGATTTTACGAATGAAATAGCTTATTTATCCTGTAAGATTTTCCGTCAATTGGTAACAAAAAAATAAGGCTAACCGTCTTCATACTGTAATAAGTATTTCTAACAAATAGTCAATTCGTCCCACCTCAATTCGAAAGATATGATTCTTCAATTTCAAATTTTTTCAAAATTTCAAAGTATAGGAATTGCCAATAATTGTCATAATTTCTCCTATCTAGTCCACGAATGGGACTAATCCAACAGAACTACCTACGATAAACAATACAGACAGTGCAGGAGTCACAAGCTCATCGCCCTTGAAATACACAATAGCCACAATTCTTAAAACTAAAATAGTAACTTTCATCAATCATGAAATCATTGAAAAATCGTCAACGCTCTTCAATTACCCTATTCTAACTCCAAATCAGAAGCGACCAATAATCTCATCAAACTTATCAAGCGAAATTCCTTTGGTTTTCGAAACTTTGAAAACTTCAAAAAACGATTTTTATCGCTCTGAACATCAAAAAAGAAAGGACGAAATTTGTCCTTTCTCTATCTTAGCTTTTCTTTAATCCACTACTACTGACAAAGAACCAATTTTAGAGTTTCTCCATTTACTCTAGTTGACAAAAACTCTATTTATAGTTCAACTTTAAATTTTTTGAGGCTTCCTAAAAATAATGAAGCACCAACAATAATGACGATTCCCCCTATCCATCCTAAGAATGGAACCAATGCAAGTGCAGAGCCAACAATTAATAAGACTGAGGGTGCAATAGAAATTCTATTATCATCTTTATAGTATATTAGTGAGAGAATACCTAGAATTAAAATTCCAATTTTTACTAAACTAAAAATAATAAAAATAATTCCTAAGATGACACCAACAACTTCTTCATCATCAAATATAGAGGCAATCATAATTATAATAATTGGCAAAATGGTTAGGATAGTTCCTGTAACTAAACCAATGATACCATCTAATTGAGCAAGTGTTTTCTTTTTCATCAATATTTCCTTTTCATTAAAAATTAATATTATACATTAATTTTGTTTAATATTTTCTTTTATATCAAACTAAAATACACACACAGAAAACTTTTTTAATCTATAATTCGATTATTTCTCTTCAAACCCTTCTGCTACTGCATCCGCAAAGTTTTCTTCTACGATGCTTGCACAGTGGTCACAGATGACTGCATGGTAGCTGCGTTCTGCTGTTGTTGGGTCGATACGACGGCAACGGTCACATACTTCACCTGCAGCGCGTTCAACTGTGAAGGCTACATCTTCAAAGCTAACGGCAGTTTCTGGAGCTGGTCCTTCTGCGATGGTCAATTCAGACACAATCAAAAGTTGTGCTACATTGCTGTTTACTGCTTCGAGTAGAGTTTTCACAACTTCGTTTGGATAAACTGTCAAGTGTGCTTCAAGTGATTTCCCGATAACTTTGGCATTACGCGCTTCTTCCAAGGCTTTTTGAGCTTGTCCACGGAAGTCCATGAAGGCTGCCCAGGTATCCAAGATTTCTTCTTGGTTAGCAAACGTCTCTGCTTCTGGCAATTCTGACAATTGAACGAAGTCTTCTGTTTCAAACTCAAGGTATGACCAGATTTCCTCTGCTGTATGAGGAAGAATTGGTGTCAAGAGTTTGGTGATTTTCACAAGAATGTCATAGAAGACAGTCTGCATTTGACGGCGTTCCAGTGATTTTGCACCTTCGATATAAACAACATCTTTGGCAAAATCAAGGTAGAAGGCTGACAGGTCAACGTTGATAAAGTTCACCAAGGCCTTATAGATTGTCAAGAATTCAAAGTTTGCATAAGCATCACGAATAGTCTTAACAAGTTGGTTAAAGCGAATAGTCATGTACTTATCAACTGAACGAAGCTCATCGTAAGCGACTGCATCTTGAGCTGGGTTAAAGTCAGAAGTATTGGCAATCAAGAAACGAAGAGTGTTACGGATCTTACGGTAAGTTTCAGAGACTTGGCTCAAGATATCCATAGAGATACGCACGTCGTTGCTTGAGTCTACACTTGTTACCCAAAGACGCAAGATTTCTGCACCAAATTGTTTTTCAACATCACTTGGGGCAATTGTATTTCCAAGAGATTTAGACATCTTCTCACCTTTACCATCAAGGGCAAAACCTTGTGACAAGATTTGTTTGTAAGGTGCTACGCCATGATTGGCAACAGATGTGATAAGTGAAGAATTGAACCAACCACGGTATTGGTCAGAACCTTCTAGGTAAAGGTCTGCTGGGTAAGTCAACTCAGGACGGTTTACCACAACCCCATTCCATGATGAACCTGAGTCAAACCAAACATCCATGATATCTGTTTCTTTTTTGAACTCGCCATTTGGTGAACCTGGATGAGTAAATCCTTCTGGCAAGAGGTCCTTAGCATCACGTTCCCACCAGATGATAGAACCGTGTTCCTCAAAGAGTTGAGCCACGTGTTCAATCGTTTCAGCTGTCATGATCGCTGTACCATCTTCAGCGTAGAAGATTGGAAGCGGAACACCCCAGGCACGTTGACGAGAGATAACCCAGTCGCCACGGTCACGAATCATATTGTAAAGACGAACTTTACCCCATTCTGAGTGGAATTTCACTTTTTCAATTTCATCCAAGATTTCTTGGCGGAATTTAGAAACTGAAGCAAACCATTGTGGAACTGCACGCCAGATGATTGGTTTCTTCGTACGCCAGTCAAATGGGTATGAGTGAGAGATTTCTTCTTGGGCAAGAAGGAGGTTACCAAGTTTCTCGATAACAGTTGGAACTACCTTTTCATAGAATTGACCTTCAAACTCAGGACCAGCATTCTTCATCATGATACCACGTTCGTCAACAGTCACTGCGACTTCAAGACCATTAGCAATACCGACATTGTAGTCATCCTCACCAAAACCAGGGGCTGTATGGACAATACCTGTACCAGAGTCAGTCGTAACGTGATCACCGAGAATTACCAACTCATCTACAGCCTTATCCCATGGGTGTTCTGTTACGATGTGGTTCAATTCTTGACCACGGTATGTTGCCAAGACTTGAACATCAGCCCAACCAAATTTCTCAGACAAGCTAGTCAATAATTCTGCAGCAACGACAAACTTACGAGCTTCACCTGCAGGTTGAACCAAGACGTAATCAATATCCGCTCCGACAGTCAAACCACGAGAAGCTGTGATAGTAAATGGAGTAGTTGTCCAGACAACGATATAAGTATCTGTATCTAGGACACCTTTGCCATCTTTTACCTTGTTGGCATAGTAAAGAGAAGTTGAAACCAAATCATGGTATTCAATCTCTGCTTCAGCAAGGGCAGATTCAGATGACCAAGACCAGTAAACTGGCTTGGCTCCACGGTAGATATAACCCTTGTTAGCCATCTCACCGAAGACACGGATTTGGGCTGCTTCATAATCAGGAGTCAAAGTCACATATGGATTTTCCCAGTCACCAGAAACACCCAAACGTTTAAAGTCTTCACGTTGTTTATCTACTTGTGAAAGAGCGTATTCACGGCAAAGTTTCAAGTACTCAACCAAGTCCATTTCTTTACGTTTGACACCTTGTTTTGCCAAAACTTGCTCGATTGGCAGACCATGTGTATCCCAACCTGGAATATATGGTGCATAAAATCCTGACATAGATTTTGAACGAACAATGATATCTTTTGAAATCTTGTTCATTGCGTGTCCAACGTGGATATTTCCGTTCGCATATGGAGGGCCATCATGCAAGGTGAAATGAGGTTTTCCTTGGTTCAATTCTTGACGACGTTGATAAAGTTTTGCATCTTCCCATTCCTTTTGCCAAACTGGCTCTTTGGTAGGAAGGCCTGCACGCATTGGGAAAGCTGTTTTCCCAAGATTAAGGGTATCTTTGAGTTTCATGGTATCTCCTTTATAAATAATAACAAATTAAAAACCACGACTGCCAAAAAGGACGAAAATCGTGGTACCACCTTTATTCGGAAAAAGATTTAGTCTTTCTCCCTCTTATCCCGTAACGTGGGAAACGTCAAATCCTACTAGCTTCAGACTTGAGTTTTTGAGAGGATAATCTTATCGTTAGGGAATGCAGGACTCACACCATCTCCTGCTCGCTGGAAATATAAGGATAAAATATTGTTCTCACATATCACTATTCATTATAAGATTAGGACAGATTCTTTATTTGTATCTTCCTCATTCGATGAAGGGCCTTCGACTTCAACTGGCTCTAAATGTTCTTCCACATAATGATGTTGTTGAGCTTCAAATTCAGCTAATTCTCTATTACCAGCCTCAATTCGAGCTTGTAACTCAGCCATTTCTTCAGGTGTAAATTGACGAGTCATATCGATTGGTTCTTCTTCTGGTTGTGAATACACTGACTCACCAAGAACTTCACCAACAACTTCTTTAAATGCTTCATCACTTGTCTGAAGATAGGTAGCTGTTGGGCGCAGAATATCTTCCCAATCTGATGATTCAACAATTGCTAACTGACTCTCAATTGTAGATTTGAGACGTTGGTGGAAGACACGGCTTTTGTTCTTCAATTCTTCAGTCTCAACAGCAACTTTCTTAGCATTATCAGTAGCTTGACGCAAAATCTCATTAGCCTTATATTTTGCTTCTTCAAGCAAACGTTGGGCATCTTGCTCTGCCTGTTGGATAATATTATTAGAACGATCTTGAGCAGCTTGTTTCACACGCTCTGCCGTATCTTGAGCAATCAATACTGATTGACTCAAAGAATCTTTCATCTCATCAAAGTAAGACAAACGTTCTTCCAAGCTCTTGATATGCAACTCTTTATCATGATTGCTTCGAACTAAATCTTCATAATCACGAACAATAATTTCAAGAAATTCTTCAACTTCTTCTGGATCAAAACCTCTAAATCTTGTACCAAAGGTTTTATCTTTGATTTCTAACGATGTAATTGGCATATTATTCCTCACTTACTTAATAATAATTGGACCGTTAATTTCTTTTTATCTTTTTTTGTTTGCCCATTATCTCTAACAAGTTTCAATCGACTAAATTTCCTCACACTAATCAAATCACCAACTTGAACTGCATAATCTGATTTTTCAACTAAATGGTAATTAACTTGGACTGCCTGTTTTTCAATTAACTGACTTGCCTGATTTCTAGACAGCTTTAAGACACCTGCTAGAAAACCATCTAATCTAGAACTAGCAATACAAATATCTAATTCTTGATAATCTTCTACTGTAGCAATTCTCTCAGTAAAATCCCGTTCTTCTAGACGAACCGGTAACCGAGCAATTTTCGTAATGCCGTCTTGAAAAAGGAGAGTAAACTGTCGATTAATGATAATCTGTGCTCTCTCTTCGTTGACTAAGATATCACCAAATAGCTTCCTATCAATTCCTAGCTTGTTTAAAACAGTTCCTAATATTTTTGCATGTGTTAACCGCTCAAACTTATTAGGATAGACAATTTCTTGCAAGGAAAGTTCAAAATCAGAGAATTCTGGCTCAAAATAATCAGGATACAGGAGAACCCGTACATATTCAGTTTCAAGAAACTGCCGACTGCTCATGTAGGAGATGCCGTTGGTTGATGCTAGCACCTTTAAAATCTTTTCTTGATGGGGATTTACAAAGTGTGTTAAAAAAGGAGAATAGGAATCTTCTACCTTTTTTATCCATTCTACTCCCTTATCAATAAAAGACGAATCATTCTTAGAAAAGTGTTGATAAATCATCTTCTTCATAGAAAGATTACTAAAAGTCGAATCAACTGCTCCCCTAGGAAGTGAACTAGTAATACCGCAATCCAGACAGACAAGTCAAGACCTGCAATCTGGAGGGGTAAACGTTGCAAGGGAGCTACTATCGGTTTCACTAAACTAATAATCAAGCGTCCAAGACGTGATTCATAAGCATTGGGAAACCAAGACATCAGAGCAAACACGATTAAAATCAGTGAATAGATATCCACTGCATTTTGAACAAAACGAATGAGAAAGATCATTATCTTACTCTCGTACGTTTCATATCAAAGCCAAATTCACCATTTTGTGATTCATCTGGAATTTTGATATCTTCAATATTGACGACAACATCAACTGGTGTCAGCAGGTACATAGTAGATGCTACCTTTTTCATGTTACCAGCTAAAACGTGGCGCGCCCCATCCAGATAGTCCAAACAACGACGTGCTTGAACTTCTGTCATATATTGGAAATCAATCAAAATACTTTCGTTACCAGCTAATAAATCAACAATATCTGTGGCATCTTCGTATTTACGTGGATAACGAACATCAATTGTCACCTTATCAGTAGAACGTTGACTTTGCATAGCTAACTCTTGTTGACGGGCATGAAGACGAGTGATGTTTTTATCTTTAGATGGCGTACTAGCAGCTTGTTGAGGCAACTCTTGAACAGAAGGGACTGGAGTCACAATCGGCTCTTCAGCTTTAGGCTGGTATGCAGTACCAACATCTTCTCCATCTTCTGTAAAATAATCTATAAATTTATCAAATCTATCTTTTAAAGACATATTTCTTTCCTATTTAAAAAATGCTGTACCAATTCTGACAAATGTTGAGCCAAATTCAATCGCTTCCTTGTAGTCGCGACTCATACCCATACTCAAGTCCGTCATTGGCATATTGGGAATTTGTTTTTCTCTAATTTCTAGTTGCAAATCCTGCGTAGCTTTAAAAATTTCTTTCAACTCATCACTACTAGCTTCAAAAGGAGCCATGGTCATCAAGCCGACATATTCGATTTTATCTAAGGTTGCTAATTCCGGCAAGAACTCTAATAGTTCTTCCCTTGAAAAACCATGTTTGCTCTCTTCCCTTGAGATATTTACTTGTAAGAAACACTTAACAACTCGGTCACTTCTTTTTTGAATTTCCTCTGCTAGCTTTAATGAATCCAAAGCGTGGAAATAATCAACATACTGAATGACGTCTTTGACCTTGCGTCTTTGCAAGGTTCCAATCAAATGCCAGGTAATATTTCTATCTTTTAAAGCTTCATATTTCTCAAGAAATTTATCCACACGATTTTCACCAATATGATGCACACCTAGCGGAAGCAAAGCCTCCGCTGTCGGTACGTCTACATATTTTGTAACAGCAACAACCGAAACAGAATTGGTTTCTCTTCCTGACTGCTGACTTGCATCTTTTATTTGTTGAAAAACACGTTCTGTATTTTCTTTCAAATTCATTTACTTAACGATTTTTGAAAAATGGAGGAGTGTCTAATTCATCCTCATCGTGTAAAGATGGTGCTTCGAAACGTTCAACTGGTGATACAACTGAATCAGTCGGACGAACAATTGTCTCACGACGCAAGTCCCAATCACCAAATGCTGAAGTTTGAGAAGTTTCTGTACGGCGAGGTGCTGGACTTGGAATTTCTGCAGTTTCAGCCATATCAAAGTGACGATTATGATTGTGTGCATGGCTAGGACTTGCTTGCTCATGACGAACAGTTTGTCTTGGTGCATGACCAACAACTTTTTCAACACGATCTTGGCGAACACCAGTTGCCACAACTGTAACACGGATTTCATCTTTCATGTTTTCATCGATAGATGTTCCGAGCCAGATATTCACTCCTTGGCCAGCAGCTTGGTTGACGATCTCTGAAGCTTCTTCTGCCTCAATCAAAGTCAAGTCGAGACCACCAGTAACGTTGACGATGACATCCTCAGCACCGTCAATAGTTGTTTCAAGAAGTGGTGAGTAGATTGCCTTACGAGCTGCTTCTACCACACGTTCTTCACCACTACCGATACCGATACCCATTAGGGCGTTTCCTTTATTTGCCATAACTGTTTTCACATCGGCAAAGTCAAGGTTAATCAAACCAGGATTTGTAATCAAGTCAGTAATCCCTTGAACACCTTGGCGAAGTACGTTATCTGCTTCGCTAAGAGCTTCAAGAAGTGGAGTTTTCTTATCAACAATTTCAAGCAAGTTGTTGTTTGAAATAATCAATAGAGTATCTACATGCTCACGAAGTTGATTGATTCCTTCTACAGCGTACTGACCACGTTTGCTTCCTTCGAAACCAAAAGGACGTGTCACAACACCAACTGTAAGAGCACCTAAATCTTTAGCAATGCGGGCAATAACAGGAGCTGCACCAGTACCAGAGCCACCTCCCATACCTGCAGTAATGAAGACCATATCTGCTCCAGTAATAGCTTGAGTCAAGGCTTCTTCGCTTTCTTCAGCTGCCTTTTGACCAACTTCAGGTCGACCGCCAGCACCCAAACCACGAGTCAATTTAGGGCCTAACTGAATTACAGTCTCAGCTTTTGTACTACTCAAAGCTTGTACATCTGTGTTTGCTGCGATAAATTCTACGCCTGCAACACCTTCGTCAACCATGCGGTTAATGGCGTTACCACCACCTCCACCAACACCGATTACTTTAATAACTGCACCTTGAGCTGCTGCTGTATCAAATGAAAATGTCATAGTTTATTTTTCCTCTTTTATTCATCAAACATGCTTCCGATTAAGCCACGGAAACGATCTGCGATTTTTGGTTTATTTTGAGAAGATACTTTATCTTCTTTCGGAGCAACTACGTTCGTAGAAGCTGACTGCTCTACCTCAGTATTTTGAACTGGTTGAATAGGGGTAGGTTGTGCTACCTGCGTAACGCGTTGAATCATCCCACCAAAATTAATTGGTTGGTGACGCAAAGTATCCTCACCCTTAACTGCTCGTTGTGCTAATAAATGCACCTCAGTCAATTGACCAGCAAATTCAGACAAGCTAATCACATGAGCGAAGGCAGGATTACGGATTCCAACTTGATTTGGAACGTAAAGTTTGACACCAACGCCAAATACTTCCTGTGCAAGTTCTACAATACCTGGTAAAATAGCATTTCCACCAATCAGAACAATCCCACCTGGAAGATCCAACAAATGTCTTCTTTCCAACTCTTGTTTGATTTGTTCAAAAATGTGCTTAATGCGGGCTGAAATAATCTCTGCTAGGTAGCTTTCTGTAACTTCTACAGGCTCTACTTCACCAATTACTTCAACTTGGAAGGTTTCATTGCTTGCAAGTGAAGGGTAGGCTTCACCATAGTTCAATTTCAATCCTTCAGCTAGTTTTTGTGAAGTCTTCAAGACTTTAGAGATATCTTTTGTGACATAATCTCCACCTTCTTGAAGAATATTTGTAAACTGGAGTTCTTGGTTACGGATTGTAGCAACAGTTGTTTGACCTGCTCCCATATCAATCACCGTAGCTCCAAATTCACGCTCTCCTTCATTCAAGACTGAACGAACCAAAGCCAATGGTGAAATAATAATATTTTCAACCTGAACACCTGAGCGCTCAACTGTCTTGCGTAAATTGTGAAGAATAGTACGTGGACCTGTGTAAAGCAAACCACGCATTTCAAGACGAACCCCCATCATACCACGTGGGTCACGAATACCTTGGAAGCCATCTACGATAAATTCTTCAGGAATAAAAGTAATGACTTCACGATCTGGTGTCATACTCTTTGTCAAGGCTGATTTAACAACATTTTCAACATCTTGATCTGTAATTTCTTTTGTATCAGATGTAACTGGAATCATTCCTTGAGTTGGTTCTACTTGCAAAAGATTTCCAGGCAAACCAACATTCACTGATTTGATTGAAATGCCAGCTTTCTCTTCTGCTTGGGAAATAGCTGACTTGATAGCAGTTGCTGCTGCTTCAATATCAACGATAATCCCATCCTTTACACCTTTACTCTTGGCATTACTTACACCAATTACATTTAGTTCACCATTTCTAAGCTCGGCAACCAACACCTTAATCGAATTGGTTCCGATATCTAAGCCTGTAAAAAAACCATCTCTAGCCATTACATCGCATCCTCTCTCTTCCAAGTTTCAAACTTCTATTCAATATAGCTAAAACAGGGCATAGCTATTCACAGAATATTATAACACAAAAAAACCAATCGTGCTTAGTTTTTCCTAAATTTACTTACCATTTTTTCACTTTCCAGTACCAGATTTTTATCTTTTCCAAACAACTTATAAAAAATCAGATTTATGAAAAAAAGAAAGCTTGAATTTAAGCTTTCTTTGCAATCATTTTTTCTGCTTCTTGTTCTAAAAATAGTTCCAAGATTTTCTTCGTCAAAGTAATCGCTGCTGACAATGCCAGAGAAACAATCAAATAATTAGCTACTAAGCCGTGATCCCCAACCAATGGCGGTTTTGTCAAGAATCCGTAATCACCACCTGTTACCAAATTAACCACAAAAATCAAGGCATTTAGTGCAAAAGTCATGATAAAAATTCTTTTCACATCTAGCATTCTCGAGTCGTACTGTCTCAAGAGATAAACCAGTGAATTTCCCAAGAGAGCTAAGTGCCCAAAGATAAAGGACAAAATAGCAATATGTGGGAAAGGATAGGCATCTGGCACTGGATAAACAAAGGCTGCTAATGTCCCAAATGTTCCTAGTAATGCAAAATACTGCCTATATTTAGACTGACCAGGAAGCAAAAGCACCACAAACATAGCCATACGGCAATGATAAAAAGGTAAACTTTCTGATAGCGGCATATGATTGATCCAGTACCAACCATAAAGGAGGATCAACTGAACGGCCTGCAAGATTTGGAAAAATCGTTGGCAAACCTTCTTTTCACGATAGCGATAGGCTGTAAAAAATGTTAAGGCTAAAAGTGTAAATATACTGACATACCAAAAAAGGTCAAATTTGGGTGGTTCTGTTGCTTGGGTCGTAAAGAAAATATCCCATAAATTCATCTAGTATTCCTCATGATTCAAAATTTTCCTGCATTTTATTATACCATGCTATTTAAGAAAAATGAATTTAGAAATACGATAATCATCTTCTTAGTCAAGATATTGCTCCTTCTGACCTTGATAAACCTGCCAAAGAATCTCTATTTGCTCCTTGGTAATGCGTTTTTCAGATAAGTTCGGCAGGTGGTCAATGGCAAAAAATTGAAGGTCAGCGATTTCTTGATTTTCTTGGAATTGTCCATCAAGAAACTTACATTCAAAAACAAACTTTGCATATTGTTTGCTCTGTAGTTGGAAACGATTGGTATCAAAAACAGCTAGTAGTCGTTCAACTTTGGCTTTAAAACCGGTTTCTTCTTCAATTTCCTTGAGAATATTTTCAGTTGGTGAATAACCGACCTCACCAAAGCCACCTGGCAAAGCCCAACTATCCTCTCCTTGTCCCCGAACCAGACAAATTTTTTCATCCTCAACAATCCAAGCACGGACGTCCATTAAAGGAGTCGCATAAGCGGAAGTTGGTCTCAAGATTTCTGCCACTTCTTCTGCATCCAGCTCTGATACTTGATTCAACATTTCAGATAACAGACTTCGCAAGTCCTCGTAGCGCTCACGGTCAAAAGGATCTTTTGTAAAGGTTAAGCCAGTATCTGTAAGGGCAATCATTCTTTGCAGATACTTAACACAATCACTTGGCTTCATTTTCTAAACTTTCTACCAACTTGGCCAAATTCATAGAGTTAGAGCCTTTGAGCAGGATTTGATCATGGACTCCAAGGCTTTCTTTGACCTGCTTGACTAGGTCTTCAAATTGGTCTTGGTCTTCTGTTTTCTTGAAGTAGTAAACGTGGCCAATTGGGAACATTTGACTGGCCAATTGGGCTAATTCAGCAATGTCTTCTCCATAGAAAATAAGGGTATCAAGCACATCTGGAGAAAGGCTCAAAATCATCTGGTTATGGAGTTGAATAGACTGGTCACCGAGTTCCTTCATATCCGCCAAAACTGCAATTTTCTTGCCACCTTCATTGGCTGGAATGGCAGAGAAAGTCTCTAAAATCAACTTCATAGCAGTTGGATTGGCATTGTAAACATCTGATAGGATATCTGCTCCATTGGCCGCTTTCTTCCACTCGGTACGGTTACGCGTCAATTCAAGATTTTGGAAAGCCTTATGAATTTGCTCCTCTGAAACCCCTTCTTGTAGGGCAACATAAGATGCAATCATGGCATTGGTGGCATTGTACTTACCAGTCACTGGCAAATCAAGGTCTTGCTCCAAGAAATTAGCCTTAAAGGTCAGACTATCCTTACGTTCTACCAGGTCGGTAATTTCCAACTCTGCTCCTGAGCCAAAACGAACTACCTTTTTATCAGCTGGCAAGTAGTCCTCTACAATCGGATCTGCTGGTACCAAGAGCAAGGAATTCGAAGACATCCCGTCTGCAATTTGCATTTTTCCTTTAGCAATCTCAGAACGGTCTTTGAAAAAGGCCAAATGGGCTTCTCCAACCAAGGTCACGATGGCTGTTTTTGGACGAGCCAATTCTGACAAGAGATGAATATCTCCCAAGTGATCCTGTCCCATCTCCAAGACCAACTTTTCTGTTCCTTCTGGCATGTGGAGAACTGTGTAAGGAAGACCAATCTCGTTATTGTAGTTGCCTTGTGTTTTGTATGTTTTATAGGTTGTTGATAACAAGTGCGCTAACATATCTTTGGTCGTTGTCTTGCCATTTGAACCTGTAACAGCAAAGACATCAATAGCCGTTTTTTCAAGATAGTAGGTTGCTAGTTGCTGAAAGGCAGTCAGAACATCATCTACTAAAATGTAGGGATGATTGGCAACCTCTTTCTCAGACAGGGTTACAGCAGCGCCATTTTCAAAAGCTCTTTCGATAAAGTCATGACCGTCACGCGCACCTTTGAGGGGCACAAACAAGTCCCCTGTAGCAATCAAACGACTATCAAACTCGGCCTTCTCTAATTGAGTGTCCTCAAAGATGCTGATATCATTTTTAGCTCCTACAACTTGAGCCACTTCATGAATTGTTAATTTCATTTCTACTCCTTTAAAAAGGGTCGAAGTCCGAGAACTCTGATCACCTTGCAGTGATGGTTCTGGCTCCTACCCTCTCTTTCATTTTTTATAGCAAATGAGCTTCGTGCTTGTCAAAACTTTCCTTGGCAAGGTCAACCAAACGCTCGATTAGTTCTGGGTAGCTGATTCCCATATTGTCCCAAAGTAGTGGGTACATAGACCACTGGGTGAAACCTGGCATGGTATTAAGCTCGTTTAGGAAAACCTCTCCCTTATCTGTATAGAAGAAATCGCAACGAGAGAGACCGAGGCCACCAATGGCACGGAAGGCCGTTTCTGCATTTTGACGCATGACAGCTACCACATCATTACTGATTTTAGCTGGGATATCCATGGTAATCTTGTTGTCAATATACTTGGCATCGTAGTCATAAAAGGCAACATCCTTGACTACTTCTCCTGGTAGCGTACTCTTGACATCGTAGTTGCCCAAGAGACCAACCTCGATTTCACGAGCATTCACCCCTTGTTCAACCAAGACACGGCTATCATATTGGAAGGCAAGTTTCAAAGCTTGACGGAGTTCCTCTTGATTTTCAGACTTAGAAATACCGACACTTGAACCCATGTTTGATGGTTTTGTGAAAACTGGATAAGTCAATTTTTCTTCAACTTCGGCAATTTTAGCAGTCACATCATCACCTTCGACAATGGCAACATAAGGAACTTGGGCAATCCCGACAGATTCTAACACACGCTTAGTGGTGATTTTATCCATGGCAAGACTGGATGACAAGATGTTGCAACCAACATAAGGCATTTTCAAAATTTCCAAGAATCCTTGAACTGAGCCATCTTCTCCCATCGGACCGTGAAGGACTGGAAATACCACTGCACCTTCTTCGTAGATGGCACTTGGTGCAACTTTCTTATCCCAATCAATGGTCGCATTGGTCATGAGACGATCCTCTTGACCTGGAGTTTGGCTAAATTCTTGCGTTTTAATAAAGTCACCTGACTGGCTGATGAAAAAAGTCTTGACTGTAAAACGATCGTAGTTGACCGCACGCATGACACTTTCAGCTGAAAGAACAGAGACTTCACGCTCTGCACTACGCCCACCGTATAAAAGAATAATCGTTTGTTTCATATTACTTGTTCCAATTCTAATAGAATACTCGTTCTTTAGTATATCATATTTGCTTCTTTTTTGAAACTTGTATCTAAAAAAGCCCTCATTTGAGAGCTGAAATTTTACCTATCCACCACTTGAGCTTCAAAGCGTGCTGGTTTGTCGTCTACATTGGTGATGGTGATAGTATAGGGAGTTTCTTCCGTCACACCAAAAAAAGCAGACCAAAGCTATCGAATACAATAAAATGTTCTTAAGAACTCTGTCATGCCAACCTTCCTTTATAAAACTATTACCTCATCGTTCCATTTGTTATTCTGTTCTCCATATATCTTTAACGCTCACTTCTCCCCAATTATCTGGGCTAAAACGACTAGAGTAGGTAGTGGTCCAATCTTTAAGGACTTTATTACGGAGTACATTATCTGCTTCCTTGCGAATCTCATCAACAGTCTTTCCATGCTCCTCTAGAAAGGCTTCTACTTGAGACTGATGATAATATCTCACGCTTTTCTCATCGTGATACCAAATAAATCGTTCTAATTGCTGATTGTTTACATCGTACAGGTACTCTATATTTATAGTTGTCTCTGTATCTGGCAGTCTCAAACGCATTTCTAGTTCAACTTCTGTCATTCCCTGAAAATTAAAATAAAAATTATAACCTAGAGAATAAATAGTGTTTGGTAAATTTACACTTTTATAATCAATAGAATGTTTATATAAATCTTGAGATCCATTATCGATAATTTTTAAACCTTTTAACTTATAAAAAGCTCGACCTTTCCAGAGAAATGTATAATTGTGATAATCACTTTCTTCGTAGTATATTTCATCAAAAATATTATGAACTCTCTGATATTTATAATACTGAAAACCAGAGAAAGATAATAATAGAACCATTAACAATGAAAAAATTACAAATTTTTTCTTCCTCATCTAATCACCTCATCTCTGTCAATTCTTGATTACCTGTTTCAATATTTCGAATGAAATTATAAGTACTTGGGTAATTTTTTTGTAGCTTATCTACGGTATCTTTTTCTAGTAAAATTCCTCAACACAACCAGTTGTTCATACAGGATTGTATTGAGCAAGAAGCTTCTTTCTCTGGGAAACTATCCATACAAAGTCTGATACATCTTTTCCATGAAATCCTCAAGCTCTTTTTGAATAATTTTTAATAGGCGATCTTCTTCGGATTGAGAGATGTTCACTCTCTCATTTATATTTTTTTCATTTATTTGAAAATAGGTGCTAGAAATTATATCAAAGTTCTTATCCAATTCATATAGTGCACTAGTTATTTTACCATCTATCTCTATTTCAAAATAAGCAGTAACCCCATTCCGTCCAGGATGCGATATTTTGAAATCGATATCTCCTTTTATCTCTATGGAGTCAATTCCTCCATCCAATCGAATAGCTCCATCTGGAGGAACGACATAGCCTGGTTTACGAATGTCAGACGCATATTTTCCTGATGCCATTAAATGTTGTAAGACGACTATATTGTCCCTCTCTTCAAAGGAGGTTTTTAATTGCATATGTTCTTGGTGGTTTTGATACTGAAAATAAAGATTCAAGCCAGTAGCTAAAGCAATTACAGAACCAATCACGATTAGTATTTTTTTAAGTCCCGACATTTTTTTCATCCCCTCTGTCTAAATAATCATAGACGTCATGTTTCCAACCCTCTTCCTTTTCATTAGGTTTTCCAATAAAGATATTGAGGTCAAAGCCATATTTAATAAAGTTGCCTCCTATCGTATTATTTTCAATAAGAGTTTCAACCATCAGTTTACCGTTAGCTTTATCCCCATTTCCCATCACAGTTCACAGTATATAATTCTTCAACACGCCCAGTTGTTCATACGGCATTGTGTTGAGCAAGAAGCCACTTTCTCTGGTAAACTATCCATACAAAGTCTGATACATCTTTTGCATGAAATCCTCAAGCTCTTTTTGAACAATTTTTAATAGTCGCTCTTCTTCGGCTTGAGAGATGTCCACACTCTCTTTTATTTTTTGATTACTAATATTAGAATAGTAACTACGTTTTATGGTTAACTGATTATCTAAAATATAGTAAACATCTATTTTTTCCTCTTTTGCTGTTGTTTCAAATAAAACAGTGACTTCATTCCTTCCAGGATTTGATATTTTCAAATCAATGTCTCCTTTTATCCCTATGGAGTCAATTCCTCCATCCAAGCGAATAGCTCCATCGGGAGGAACGACATAACCCGCTTTACGGATGTCAGACGCATATTTTTCTGACGCCATTAAATCTTGTAATACGGCTATATTGTCTCTCTCTTCAAAGGAGGTTTTTAATTGCATATGTTCTTGGTGGTTTTGATACTGAAAATAAAGATTCAAGCCAGTAGCTAGGGCAATTACAGATCCAATCACGATTAGTATTTTTTTAAGTCCCGACATTTTTTTCACCCCCTCTGTCTAAATAATCATAGAAGTCATGTTTCCAACCCTCTTCCTTGTCATTAGGTTTTCCAATAAAAATATTGAGGTCAAAGCCATATTTAATAAAGTTGCCTCCTATCGTATTATTTTCAATAAGAGTTTCAACCATCAGTTTACCGTTAGCTTTATCCCCATTTCCCATCACAGTATAGAATTCCTCAACACGATTTGTCTGGTTTGTTTGTATACTATGATTGTAATCTGCTTGAACCTTAAACACATCTTTTGTTCCTACATCTTTAGAAATCATTCTTTCGTAAGAAGTAATAGCATCTAAATCTGAATTAAAATCTGCATCATCATATCTACCTGAATCAATGTCTCCTTTGAAGGAACTTTCAAACTTTTCAGTATTTACAGAGAGCTCTCCAATCCGAGTTGAATTTCCAATTGTGCTAATAATATGGGCGCTTAATCCCTTCCAACCATCTAGCTTCGATAAGTCTCTATCGCCCAAAGATAACTCAGTAAAACTAGCAATTTGAACAGCTTCATGAGCTAAATCTTTACTATGATTAGATTCATACTGTTTTCTAATTTTATCTTTAAAGAGTATGCGTTCTTCCTCTGAAATACCATAATCTGCCAAAATAATATCTAAATCATTTGTATTTTTGGCATCAACAACACCCGCAAGACCTCTCCAAGTTGCCCTTACCCCATAAACTGGAGATGCAACTAGTCTATTGTACTCATAGATAACTTTTTCATTAGTCCATCCTTCTTGTTTTGCCTTCTTCAAAATTCCCTGCTGGAGTTTATAAAGTACATTTGCCGTAGATTCATCTAGATTGTATGATGATACTAAATCATCTACAATTTTTTTCTTATCTTTTTCAGCCTGAGTAATTGAGATATCCTTATCAAGCTTATGTGACTCAATCTTCACATCCTTCATTTTCTGTACCCAGCTCATGTCCACACCGTTCGCATAGTAGTTGCCATCGCCATCGACAATGATTTTACTCAGTTGCGTGGCTCCTTTGATAGCTAAGCCAAGGACTTCTAGGCTATCGTTGAAATACTGGGATACCTGTGAGACAAAAAATTCTAGTTTTTCAATCTTATTATCCAAATCCTGAATACCCGACTCGATTTGAAACTTGGTATTGTAGAGGATGGTCTTCTCAGAGAAGGCTTTCCCCCAATTGAGACTAAAGAGGTCTGTGATTTGATTTAGCCAGTTCTCCCTCACTTGAATCTGAGCTTCTACGATAGCTAACTGCTCTTCTCTCAGCTTTTTCAATTCCTTAAGCTGGTCTAGGTCCAAATCACCATATCCAGAGACCTGAGCATCCGCATCTTTGTAGGAGGTCAACTCTAGTTGGATATCATCTATCGCTGCTTGGAGCTTTTTGATGCTGGGGATGATAATCTCTGTAAAGAGACCTTTACCAGCTGTGTAGGCTGCTCCTGTCAACTCACCTGAGTCTAAAGAGGAAATCAGGTGATCACAGCCACTAGATAAGCGGTCGGTGACTTCATTTGCGACTCGGAGGTTGTTCGTCATGGCCTGAATCAATTCTTGGGATTCTTGTGCGCTGGTTTGTCGTCTACATTGGTGGTGGTGATTGTGTAGGACTTGTTATTGATTACATAAAAAACTTTTTCCCCTTGGTTGTTGACAACAATTCCATTCTTTACCAAATGAATACCTTTTTGATTGTTTGGAAGCTCTCTATCGTCATACCTTTCTGGAGCTCTATCTATTCTGCAAAATTTCGTTCTCTTTCCTTTTTCTACGCTGACCCGACCACCTGATACACTGCAACAATACTATCATACGAAGAATCAAATAGACCAAACGAAGGATTTTCATCTTTCCAAGAGTCGATAAGAAGTTTTTCCTTGCATTCCCCACTTCTTGAGCTAACTGTTCAACTGTTTTACCTGTTTCTTCTTTAATAGCAACTGCATTCTTTGAAATAAAATAATAATTTTGTTCTAAACTGCTGATATAAGCTTTGGAAATTGGTTCGTCTAAGAAAAAATATACTCTATCAGCATACTCATCTTCAGACAGAGTATAGTATACTTCAGCTTCACTCTCCCATTTTTTAGGAAAACTAGTTATTCTAATATTTCCATAGTCTAAATGCATAATTCCAACTAAAACGTCATTAGTCCATTCTTCCGCATAGTGGTATAATTTCATTTTCTTATCTACCATTGGCCAAACCATAACATACCGACTATGCATGAATTCCTTAGTTAATGCAGATTTACTTGCCAAACTGGTCGCACCAATCTCATATACTGACCAAATAAGAACTATGAGCATTAAGACAGCTTGAGTTGGTTTGTTTTTATAATAGTTTTTCATTTTATTTAACATTTTACTCTCCAACTGCGGGATTGGGTTTATCTAAATCTTTTTTGAAATAAGGAAAAATCCTCTTGTAATGCATCATTATTCCCAGCATTTGAGTAAGAAACTTGCTCATCTTCTGGAAACCACATTTTACCAGCTAGTTCCAAATAACCATAAGGTACTCTTTTTGTATAATCGCCTTTTAAATATAATTTCATTCATCCTCGTCATCATAAACTGGCTCGCCATGGATTTTGATGTATTCTTCATTCCTGCGGTCGTCTTCTTCCCAAACCGGGTCTCTCACATCGTCCAAAAAGGGAATTTCTTCCAAACTCAGCTCATTAGCTTCTTCATAACTCATCGAAAGGATATCCTCATGTCGATTTTTAAATTCCTCCACACTTAACCAGCTCTCTTTATCATCTTCGCTAATCTGACCATCAATAGCAGTCGCAATTTCAATGGCCATAATATAGAAAGCACGTTTATCAACAGTGAGAAGGTCAAGATGCTTAGAAGCAATTCTTAAACATTCACCTTTCTCACGAAAATCCGACATCATAGCATCTTCATAGTCTAGCTGTATATATTCTGACTTATGGGATAAAAAATCATATTTTATCCCTTCCTTAATCTGAACACTTTTCCATCTATCATCATGAGTTTTCTTGTCTAATTCTAAGTGAATAGAAAGTTTATCGATTGGTAAATCTAGATACCCAGCATACGATAAATCTGGCTCTATTCCATCTTTTTCCTCAAACCACATCCTTTTCGCTAGTTCCATGTAATCAAATGGAATTTCTTTGGTGTAATCGCCTTTGATATATAATCTCACTCGTCGTCCTCGTCGTCCAACTCTACCTCTCCATGGATTCGGATATATTCCTCGCGCTTCCTATCCAATTCTTCCCAGAGAGGCTCGTCTATGGCTTTCAAAACCTTTATCTCTTCTAAACTAATATCGACTGCTTCGTCGTAGGTCATATTCAGTAGGTCTTTATGTTTCGTTTTGAATTTTTCAACACTCAGCCATGTTTCTTTGTCGTCTTCGCTGATTTGACCGTCAATGGCAGCTGCTACCTCAATCGCCATAATATACATCGCACGCTTGTCAATCGTTAAAATATCTAGATGAGTGGAAATAATTCGCAAATAATCACCTTTCTCACGCCCATCGCTTTCATAGGAATCTTCAAAATCCAATATTAGATACTCGTATTTAAATGAATTCCACGGATTATCTCCTATTTTAAAATCAGTCACACCCCAACGCTCATCATTCGAAGAAAATTTATCCAAACTAACGCTAAAATAGAAATCATCATCACGCGCGTAAGAAAAACCAACTTCCACACCCTTGCGTTCTTTGAACCACATTTTCCAAGGAAATTCCATACAGGCTTGGTATATACTAGTTTCGTAGTTACCTTTAAGATATAATTTCATATTTCTTCCTACTTTCAGTAATTATTTTTGTATGTTTTCCAAATTCTATCAAATATCTCTTCTTTGACACTTTTTGATAGGTTTCTCAATTGAGGATGATTGTTTACAAAATTCAGGATAGAATTTTTACCAGTAATTCCATTTATATCTAAGTGAGCATCAACATTGTAGCCTGACTTCCCACTTCCAGATTGAACCTGAAAAACTCCATCACCATTAGAACCACTAGTTGGCTCCCAATCTACACGAAGCTTCACTTTTCTATTTCCTACTCGGGCTTCAATTTGTTTACCACCCCTGCCAGAAATGGTCTTACTCGTAGGTTTATTAGCCTTCCAACTGTCGTAGTTGCTAGAATAATTAACCTGAATTTCGCCATTTTGTAAGGCTGTCTTTGTGATAGCTGATAAGCTAGTTACTGCTCCACTAGCTATCAGTACATTTCCATATTGTACTCCTGATACGGACACTGCCGTACCAGCTACGATACTTGTCCCTGCTGTTGGTGGACCAGCCATGATACTCAAGACTTCAAGGGCACCACTCGCAAAGTTAACTCCCAATCCAGAGAATATTTGAGCTACTCCACTCCAAAACTCAGCTGAATTTGCTTCAAAGTTTTGTGCTTTTAGTTCATCAAACTTTTTGTTAACCAAATGAGTATAGTCAGCATCGTATTTCCCATTTTTTGAAACGACATAACCTTGTTCAAATGGATAAATTTCAATGATGTTCCCTGTTTCATCAATCTTAAGAGTGTGATTGTAGTCATCAATTATTTTATCCCATTCGGACTTGTCGTGACCTTTTAAGCGCTTCTCTAATTCGGCACGATAGTAGGCATCTCCATCGTCCGATAGCATCATATCCCTAGAAGCTTTATTGATTGCTCGAGTTTCAGAGTCTTGAAAATCTCTTTTAGCATGCGAAACAATCTTCACATCCTTCATTTTCTGTACCCAATTCATGTCCAGACCGTCCGCATAGTAGTTTCCATCGCTATCGACAATGACTTTACTTAGTTGCGTAGCTCCTTTGATGGCTAAGCTAAGGACTTCTAGACTATCACTGAAATACTGGGATACCTGTGAGACAAAAAATTCTAGTTTTTCAATCTTATCATCCAAATCCTGAATACCCGACTCGATTTGAAACTTGGTATTGTAGAGGATGGTCTTTTCAGAGAAGGCTTTCCCCCAATTGAGACTAAAGAGGTCTGTGATTTGATTTAGCCAGTTCTCCCTCACTTGAATCTGAGCTTCTACGATAGCTAACTGCTCTTCTCTCAGCTTTTTCAATTCCTTAAGCTGGTCTAGGTCCAAATCACCATATCCAGAGACCTGAGCATCCGCATGTTTGTAGGAGGTCAACTCTAGTTGGATATCATCTATCGCTGCTTGGAGCTTTTTGATGCTGGGGATGATAATCTCTATAAAGAGACCTTTACCAGCTGTGTAGGCTGCTCCTGTCAACTCACCTGAGTCTAAAGAGGAAATCAGGTGATCACATCCACTAGATAAGCGGTCTGTGACTTCATTTGCGACTCGGAGGTTGTTCGTCATGGCCTGAATCAATTCTTGGGATTCTTGTGCGCTGTATTTTACTCCCATGGTAGCCGATTCCTTTCCGCTATCAGTTCTTCTCTGGCTTCATCGAAAGAGCGACAAGCCTTTTTAGTTTGTTTTTCCAACGTATCCAGTTCCTCCTCTACATAAGAGTTGACCTGTCGCTGAATGGTTCTATTATCACTTTCGATTTGCTCTATTAGCTGACGAGAACTGGGTGAGAGAGACAATAGATTTATCATGCGATGGTGAATGCTCTGAATATCCGAGTAAAAGTTTGTCAACTGCTGTTCATATTGCTTTTTAGTTGCTCGGAGTCTGTCTTCCTTATCTTCTATCTTAACAATCTTACGCCAAATTTCTGTGCGCTTTTCTTCATTTCTATCTGCCATGCCTTAGTGACTCCATCTCTTAGCTTGCTCTATATCACGTTTTTCAATCCTATGAGCAATTTCTGGAAACTTATTTGCTTGGGTCAAAACAGCTGAACTAAAATCACTGACCGCCTGAAGCATTTGATTGCAGGTCTGACGTTCCGCTTCCATTCCAGTGATTCCAGATGTATATGAAAATTCCACCTGCTGATTTTGCTTGTCGCTCGTTTCATACCCGACCAACTCATTAATAGCCGCCTCTGCTGCTATCGTGCTAGATTTTATCTTTCCACCCATACTTCAAACTCCCCTTATTAAGTATATATTGACCATATCATAACATAAAAATAGTACGATTTCAAAATAAATTATAACGAACTAAAGGGCAATCTTATCCTTAAAAAAACTTGATCCTTCAGTAAAATATATTGATAGAGATGCTACTAGGAATTTTGAAAATCCGTTTTCTGATACCTTATATTTTGTGTTTACTGGGAAGTATTCTTATTATCAAGATTTGTCCTTCTCTCATTATAAAACGAAAAAGACAAACCCTAGAAAAATTCCTAGGGCTTGTCTTATACGTCAAAATGAGCTAAATTTTTACTGACTTTTACAACTCTGTCCGATTTTCAATAGCTCGTAAGAGGGTTACTTCGTCCGCATACTCGATATCTGCTCCCACAGCGAGGCCTCGTGCTAGGCGCGTAACCTTGATCCCAGCTGGCTTGAGCAAACGTGAAAGATACATCGAAGTCGCTTCCCCATCTGCTGTGGCATTGGTTGCTACGATTACCTCTGAAACTTCACTATCCATAAGACGAGTCATAAGGCTCTTGAGATTGATATCGTCTGGACTGATACCATTCATAGGAGAAATAAGGCCATGCAGGACATGATAGAGTCCATGGTATTCTTGGATATTTTCCATGGCCGCCACATCACGACTATCTTCGAGAACTAAAATCGTTGTCTGGTCACGAGTCGGATCGGTACAGATAGAACAAGGATCGTCGTCTGTCAAACGTCCACAAATAGAACAGTAGGTCAATTCTCTCTTAGCAGAAAGGAGATTTTTTGCAAATTCATTGACGTCATCATCCGGCATTCCAATAGTATAAAAGGCTAGACGGGTTGCTGTCTTAATCCCAATACCAGGAAGTTTGGAATAACTGTCAATCAACTTAGCAATAGGTGTTGGATAAAGCATGGCTTCCTTTCTAGTTCATTGGATGGTGTTGGTTATATAAATTGATAATGTCGCGAGCAATTGCTGGCCCAACATTTTTGGTTAAATTGGTATTATGAGGAAAGACTACTGCAACTGCAATTTGAGGATTTTCTGTTGGAGCATAGGCCACGGCATTGGTATTATTAGCTTCTTGACCACCAGCTACATAGCTTTCACCTGTACCGGTCTTACCACTGATAGAAACAGTGGCGCCATCTGAAAACGCCCGTCCTGTCGTAAGGGGACTAGTTCCATGCGATACTTGGTAAAATCCTTGGTGCAAGATACTCATATCGGAGTCGGATATATTGACCTTATTCATCTCTGTCGGTTGCAGTTGCTGAATCAAGTCACCCAGTCCTCCCTTATCATTATTACCATAAATGCCTTCAACAATACGAGGAGCCACACGAACACCATCATTTGCAATAGTTGCTACATACTGAGCCAACTGCATGGGCGTATAGTTATCAAACTGCCCAAAGGCATTGGTGATGTAATTAGCAAAGCTATACTCTTTGGGAACAAATCCAGTAGATTCATCTGGTAGGTCAATTCCGGTCGCAGCCCCCAAGCCATATTCGCCAAAGGTCGCACGAAGTTTTCCCATAGCTGTTTCCAAATTGCTGGTTCCAACAAACATATTTGGTTGATAGGTCTGGCCCATGATTCCAAGAGCGGTTTGAACCATGTAAGCATTGGATGAATACTCCAAGGCTTCCACAGCTGTAATAGGAAAAGATCCATATGCCAATTTATACCAAGAATAAATTGGAGCTGAACCTTGGAAAACAATAGGCTGATCTGTTAAGGTTTGGTTTCCTGATAAAACACCATTTTCCCAACCTGAGCTGATGGTAGCGGCCTTAACAACCGAACCTGGGATAAAGACATTGGTTACCGTTCCCAAGGAATCAGGAGTCAACTCTCCCGTTTTCAGGTCATGTTTGAGTCCTGACATAGACAAAACAGCACCTGTTTTGGGGTTAAGGGCGACTGCATACACACCCTCAGAATACTTGGCTCCACCATTTCCTAGCTCGGAATTGAAATAACTTTTCAGCAAAGCATCCACGCTATCTTGGAAGGCCAAATCAATGGTCAGTTTGATATTGTTTCCCTTACTACCTTCCTCAATTGTGTCCACGCTTTCCATATTGCCATATTTATCCAGATGGATTTCTTTTACCGAGCGTTTTCCTTGTAAGGTCTCTTCATATTGCTTTTCCAAATAGGAGGTTCCAACACGGTCATTTAGAGAATAGCCCTTTTTAAGATAGGCTTCTGCTTCTTCCGCTGGGAGACCGGCTTTTTCACTGGATACACTCCCTACTATAGAAGAAAGGGAAGTTTCCAAAATCTTTCGATCCCAAGAAGTAGAAATACTAATGCCAGGCATCTCCTTTGAAATAGAGGCAATAACAGCCACCTGAGAATCATTTAGAGGATCTGTCGCAATGGTTCCTGTCGCAAAGTTTCCAACAGCATTTAACTGACTAAAAAGATAGATTTCTTTCTTTTCATCCTCTGTATAGTTTAGTTGACTTGTTGGGACACTATCGACCGCATTGTTATAGAGTTCTGATTCGGATAGGCGATTGCCATCTGAATCCAAGCGTTTCTCACTTGGGAGAGCTTCCACTGTTTTTTTATAGATTTCAGGATCAGCCAAATAGTAATCAGCCAGCTGGCGTTCTGTCAAATTTGGCGAACTGATGCTCACATAAGTCAGTAACTTTTTAGCTATTTCTTTTAAGTCTGTAGCCGTCATTTTATTACTACGCGTAAAGGAAACAACCTGCTTTAACGTATTTTCTACCAAAGGTTTTCCACTAGCATCATAAATTTCCCCACGAGCAGAACTGGTTGTGACCTTGGTCTGACTAGCTGAGGCTAGCTTTTTTTCGTAAAAATCCTTGTTCAAAACCTGCATATACAACAAACGACCAATAATGGTCATAAAGAGCAAAATGACGATTGAAAACAATAAATTAAGCCGAATCGGAATCGAATGGCTGTTAAATTTTCTCATACAAATCAGTCTCATTTCTAACTTAAAATCTTACTCTTAATTGTACCACAATTTGAGCAGAAAATTATGGAAAAGTAAGAAGCTTTTTTCGTTTTTACAGTAAGATACGTTTTTATTTATTCATCCCTATATTATATGTTATAATGAATGTAAAAGTTCAATAATCTAGTCTTTTTCCAACACGACTCATTTAAAGGAGCCTTCCCTATGGACAAACCAGATATCGCAACTGTCATTGATTCACATTTTGAAGAAATGACAGACCTAGAGCAAGAAATCGCTCGCTATTTTTTACAAGCAGAAACCATTCAAGATGACCTTTCCTCCCAACAGGTCACTCAAAAATTACATATCTCTCAGGCTGCACTAACTCGCTTTGCTAAAAAGTGTGGCTTTACTGGCTACCGAGAATTTATTTTCCAATACCAACATGAGGCAGAAAATCAAGCCAACCAAGTCTTCAAGCACAGTCCACTGACCAAACGAGTCCTCAGAAGCTATAGCAATATGCGGGAACAAACACAAGACTTGATTGACGAAGTCCAACTAGAACGAATTGCCCAATTAATCGAAGATGCTGAGCGTGTCTACTTCTTCGGAACAGGGAGTTCTGGCCTTGTCGCTCGTGAAATGAAATTACGCTTCATGCGTCTAGGTGTGGTCTGCGAGGCTTTGACCGATCAAGATGGTTTTGCTTGGACAACCAGTATTATGGATGAGAATTGTCTCGTACTCGGTTTCTCACTTTCTGGCTCAACTCCTTCTATTTTAGATAGTCTATTAGACGCGAAAGAGATGGGGGCACAGACTGTACTTTTTTCAAGTGTTCCCAATAAAGATAGTCAGGCCTATACAGAGACTGTTCTTGTAGCCACACACAGCCAGTCATCCTACATCCAACGTATATCCGCTCAACTCCCTATGCTCTTCTTTATCGATTTGATTTATGCCTACTTTTTGGAAATCAATCGTGAAAGCAAGGAGAAAATTTTTAACAGCTATTGGGAAAATAAAAAACTCAATGGCTATCGTAGACAAAAACGTGTAAGAAAATCCTAGTTTGGTCTAGCCAAACTAGGATTGTTTTGTCTTAATACTCTTCGAAAATCAAATTCAAACCACGTCAGCTTCGCCTTGTCGTACTCAAGTACTGCCTACGGCTAACTTCCTAGTTTGCTCTTTGATTTTCATTGATTATAAAATGATAATAAGCACCCAACATACCTCTTCTAAACTATGAATTAGTCGTATCTTGACTTAGTCTTAAATAATTTCATATAATCACTTTTTGAAGGGAGTAAATAAGCAAGTCTGACAGTATCCTCCACAATTGTATATAATACGATGTAATCCTTACTCAAGGTCAATCCTCGCGTTTGATAGTGAGGATCTAATTTCTTACCAAATTTTTCATCGGCATCAAATCCAGCTTGGGGGAAAATTTCTAGACGATTAATATCTTTTCTAATATTGGCTACTTTTCGTCTCGCAGCCTCTACAGAACCAATTTCCTCCGCTATATACTGATATATTTTATCCAGACTATCAATCACTCTAGGAGAATACAAAATCCTATATTTTTTATAATCCATAGCGTGTCACGATATCCTCATCTGTCAAGTAATTTCCAGCCTCAATCTTAGCATAACTTTCTTGAACTTCTGCTTGTAATTGCCTAAATAAATACTCCTTCTCCAATTCCTCTTCACTCAGTAAATCTACTTCATTTGTTACGGCAACATTCTTTAAAAATAATCTTAGTGCTGATGAAAGAGAGAGATTTTTTTCTTTTAACACTTCCATGGCATCATTTACTAATTCTCTATTAGCTTGGAAGGTCACAACTTTACTCGAATTTGCTATAGCCATTTTATATAATTCCTTTATATATTTTATTTATTATCTCACAATTATAAAGAAAGTCAAGAGGCTTTGATTAGAAAATCCTAGTTTGGTTAAACCAAACTAGGATTGTTTTATTTTAAAGTGATAATAAGCTCCCAACATACCTGCTGTATTTTGGTGATGGGCAAATTCTAATCTCGTCTTATCAGCCAGACTTGGTACCAAGGCCTCTTTCAAAGCTGTGCGGATTTTCGGTTTGAGGATTGCCTCTTGCCCCATGATACCACCGCCGAGAATGACCACTTCTGGATTGGCCACATAGCAAATATTTGCCAGACCTTTCCCAAGGTAATCTACCATACGGTCAATACCAGCCATACAAATCTTGTTGCCTTCAGTAGCTTCCTTAAAAATCCGACGACCATTCCACTGATCAACTGGATCTCCATGACCTGCTGCTACATACTCCACCAAGGCTGTTGTAGAAGCCAAATCTTGGAACGCTCCATCCTGCATATGCATATAACCAACTTCACAGGCCGAATTGCTAAATCCATGGAAGACTTTCCCATCCATAATCAAACAACCACCGATACCTGTTCCAATAGTCAAGCAAAGGGTCACACTCGCTCCCTTGCCTGAACCAGATACCGCTTCAGCCAGACCTGCACAGTTGACGTCATTTTCAATCTCACAAGGAACGTTAAAGCTAGTCTCGATTTCCTTTTTGAACTGGGTGCCTGCATAATTTGGAATCTGAGGTCCAGCATAGAAAATCTCACCCTTGTCAGGATCCACCATTCCTGCAGAAGAAATAGCAACACCTGCTACTGGGCCTTGTTCTAAATAGCTGGCTACGATATCTTTGGTCTTTTGTAAGATATGAGGTCCACCCTTATGCGCCTCTGTTGGCATTTCATGCGATTCAACAAGTTGGCCTTCTTGGTCGATCAAACCATATTTGATGTTGGTTCCACCGATATCAATTGCAACGTAGTGTGTCATAAATACCTCCTTATGAATTAGAGGAAGCGCTCCTTGGTTTCACGAATCAAGGCTGCAGCTGCTTCTACAACTGGACGATCGTCTTCAGTCACTGGTGTCAATGGTGAACGAACAGAACCAATATTCAAACCTTCATTGATCTTCAAGACTTCCTTAATCACACCATACATATTTCCATGTGCAGAAGTGAGTTTACCAATGATAGCGTTGATAGCGTATTGTAATTCACGCGCTGTTTCTAAGTCTTTATCAGCAATCAATTGGTTGAGTTTCAAGAAGAGTTCTGGCATCGCACCATATGTACCACCGATACCAGCTTTAGCTCCCATGAGACGACCACCTAAGAACTGTTCATCTGGACCGTTG
Organism: Streptococcus sp. 27098_8_86; assembly: GCF_041432595.1. Classification (GTDB taxonomy): domain Bacteria; phylum Bacillota; class Bacilli; order Lactobacillales; family Streptococcaceae; genus Streptococcus; species Streptococcus pneumoniae_F. The sequence goes on along the minus strand of NZ_JAPVZW010000003.1, from coordinate 118,321 downwards.
AAGACGATATGGTCTTCGCCACCAAGGCTCACAAAGGTTTGGATATCTTGAACTGGCATAGAAGAGTTCTTAACACCGATAACACGTGGATTCTTCAACATTTCAGTGTAGAGACTTGGCGTCAAAGCAACACCAGCTAATTGAGGAATGTTATAAATCACGTAGTCTGTGTTTGGTGCTGCAGCACTAATGTCATTCCAGTATTTAGCAACTGAGTATTCTGGCAAGCGGAAATAAATCGGCGGAATCGTTGCAATAGCATCTACTCCTAAGCTTTCTGCGTGGCGAGCAAGTTCCATACTGTCTTTGGTATTATTGCAAGCAACATGGGCAATAATAGTCAACTTACCTTTAGCAACTGCCATGACTTCTTCCAAGATTAACTTACGGTCTTCAACACTTTGGTAGATACATTCACCAGAAGAACCATTGACATAAAGACCTTGAACACCTTTATCAATGAAGTATTGAACCAAGGCATGCGTACGCTCTGGACTTACTTCTCCTTGATCATCATAACATGCGTAGAAGGCTGGAATGACACCTTCGTATTTTTTTAAATCTGACATAGATTTTCTCCTAAGATTTCTTTTTTCTGCTAGAAGCAGGATTTATTCTTTACGTGTTTAGTATACACCTTGTAAAAAACGCTTTCAACATCTGGTGTACACTTAGATTTTAGTTTCGATATGTATTTTGAACCGTTTAAAGCTTGAAAGTAGTTTCAGAAACAAGCCATCCTATTGATATTTTGCAAAAATTTTCTCCATCAATCCAGTCTGGATAAAGACCAATAGTCCAAACCCAAAAAGCAGGAAGGCTGAGCCACCTAACAGTAAACTGAAAGCTGACAGATAAAGAACCATCACAATGAGGATAAGAATGGCTAACATGAGGAAGAACCAAGGAAAGTTAAAACTTGCCAAGATCAGCCCTTTTTGTAACACTTCTTTCCAAGTTAAATCATAGCGCGCAGCGATCGGATAGCTAGCCAGCATCACGATAGTGAGGAAGATAAGAATGCCTAGACAAATAGCTTTCACCATTTGGAAAGGCATAGCTGTCTGCCCCCAAAAGAGATAGAGGTCTAGAAGACTCAACAAAACAATGCCTAACTCAAGCAAACCTAACTGAAGACCTAGTTTCAGATTTTGCTTGAAAGCTCTTAGATAGATTTTAAAGACAGGCACTCGTCTGCTCTTCTTAATCTCAAACATGGTCTCGTAGAGGCTGATTTTAGCCACTCCAATCGTCACGATGGGCAAACAAGAAACGACAAAAAGAAGATTGGCTGTGACGATATCCAAAACCTTTTCACTAAAACGCATGAGAAAGTTATCTGTATCAAATGCTGCCTTAATAAGGCTTACTCCTTTTTGTGCCATATTTGCTCCTCCTGATTTTTTAATCAATCAAAATTTTAAAGAGATATTTACGAACCTTCTCTTCCATACCTGCATAGCCATTCGGCTGGTGTGGTTCTCCTGGGAAGAAAATTGCAAAATTGTGATAACCCAACAAGAGTGGGTATTTTTCATGACAATGGACAAAACCAATGTCACTCGCTTCGTCGAATGCTACTGCTTCATCTTTGATACGTGATCCGTAGCTCGAATATTCATGTCCTTCAACCAGCAAATGCAAATCTGCATAGTTTTTATGATGCTCAAATTGATCATTTTTAGCTTGATTGAGGACATTTTCCTGAACAACTAGAAAGACCTTGTCCCCGTCAATCTCATACTTACCTAATTCAAATGAATCTTTACGATGCTGGTAGAGATAGTCGATAGCCTTGTCTAGATTGGGATGAATCCCTTTGTAAAAGGTGATGTTTTTCAAATCGTCAAAAATCATACTGTTTCCTTCGTTTCTGATAGTTAACTAAAATCATTCTTAAGTTGATAAGTGTCTAACAAAACTTCATAAAGTAACTGCATACCCTCCATTTTGTAGACACTTATAACTCTATATTTCCATAGTATGCCAAGACTACTTCCGCCATCTTGACACACCAGTTTACTTTTCTTAACCTTTAACAGCTCCCATAGTAATACCTTGAGTGAAGGATTTTTGGAAGACTAAGAAGACTGTTACGATTGGAACTGCTGCAAGAGCGGCACCCGCCATAATCAAACCATAGTTGGTTGCCATTTCAGCCTGCATAGTCGCAACACCGAGTGAGATAGTCAAGTTGTTACGTGAAGTCAACATAACCAACTGCATGAAGTAGTCGTTCCAAGTGTTGATGAAGGTAAAGATTGCAAGGGCTGCAAATCCTGGTTTCACAATTGGGAAGGCTACGCTCCAGAAAGTACGAATCTCACCACAACCATCGATTTTAGCTGATTCAAGCAACTCTGTTGGGATATTTTCACTAAATTGTTTCATGAGGAAGACCCCGAATGGCCATCCAATCAAAGGCAGGATAACTGCCCAAAGAGTATCATGGATTCCCATGAAGTTGACGATACGTACCAATGGTACAAGGACAACTTGTTTTGGAAGTGCCATGGCTGCAATGAAGATTGCAAATAGAATACGTTGCCCATAGAAACGTTTTTTAGCCAATACATAACCTGCTAAAGAAGAGGTCGCACAAACTAAGAACATGGTTACCAATGAGATAAACACAGAGTTCCACATCCACTGCATAGCAGGGTTTTGCACCATGAGTTGTTGGAAGTTCTCCATGGTTGGCATTTTAGGGAACCATTGTGGCGGAATCATAATAGTATCAGGCTGTGATTTGAAGGCACCTGTCAAAATCCAGTAGAAAGGAAAGATGAACAGCACGGTCAACAAGAGCAAGATAATAGTTGAAATAACAGTGAAAGCTGTTAAAGGTTTCTTTTGTGTAGATTGCATAGCTGTCTCCTTTCTTTAGTATTCTACGTCGTTTCCAAGTACTTTAAATTGAACAAAGCTTACGATAGCAATCATGACTGCCAAGAAGACACCGATGGTATTTGCATAGCCGTATTCTGTCAATTGGAAGGCCTTTTCGTAAAGGTAGTACATCAGTGTACTTGTTGAGTAGTTTGGACCACCTGAAGTCAAAAGCTGAATCAAGGCGAAACACTGGAATGAGTTGATTGTTGTAATGATTGCGATATAAAGTGTTGTTGGAAGGAGGCTAGGCCATTTAATCTTCCAGAACACTTGCAATTCAGTCGCACCATCAACACGCGCTGCTTCTACCAATGAATTGTCAATATTTCCCATGGCAGCGATATAAAGGATAATCGGCTGACCAACAGATGTAGTCAAAAGGATAATCATAATCGCCATCAAAGCCCAGTTTTTATCTCCCAACCAAGAAATGTTTTGGCTGATGATGTGGCTTGACTTAAGGACAAAGTTTAGAATCCCTGATAGTGGGTCATAGATCCATTTCCAAACAACTGTTACGGCAACACTACCTGTTACAACAGGAAGGAAGAAGACGAAACGGTAGAAGGATCTGGCAATGGCATTTTGATGATAGGTCTGAGATGCTACAAATAGTGAGAATAGAACAACAACCGGTACAGATCCAATAACCAGAATCACGGTATTGATTAAAGACTTCATAAAGACAGGGTCTTTAAACATGCGAATGTAGTTGTCCAAGCCTACAAACTCAAATTTAGTCATTGAGTAGTTAAAGAAACTTGTAATGAATCCCATAATCATAGGAGCCAAGACAAAGATGACAAAGAAGAATAATACTGGTGCTAGGAAAGCGTAGGAAATCACTGTTTCCCGCATACGAATTTTATTGACTTTCACAGTCGGCACCTCTCTTTCAAATAGAATAATTTTTTGACTTTCTTGAACTGTTTTAAAATCAAAATGAAATTTTTTAAGATTCGCTTATGTAAGAACTTCATTTTAATTTCGTGACAGTTCCTTACATTTCAAACAAAATCCTCCCTTTTCTTACATAGGCTATGCACGGGGAAAAGGGAGGAGTCAATCTGATTTAGTGCTTATTGTTTTGTAGCTTTTTTAATTGTTTCGTTAGCTTTTTCAGTGAAGGCTTTCAAAGCATCCGCTGGTTTTTCGTCACCATTTGATACAGATTGCAACATTGGGAACCAAAGTGTTCTCATTTCAGCAAAACCATTGATAGTGTTGTAGTATGGTGAGTAGTATTTAGTCCAACCACTGATTGTTTCCATACGTTTGTCTTCATAAAGTTTGCCAAATGAAGTACGAACTGGGAAGGCACCTGTACGAACAACGTCTTTTGGACCCCATTCTTTATCATCCGCGATGAATTGAACGAATTTCTTAGATGCTGCAACTTTCTTGTCGTCTTTATTGTTGAATACTGCAAATCCGTTTACAAGGTATTCAAGAGCTGGTTTACCTGAATCTGATGGGAATGGTACTTCTACCACTTCTACTTTACTTGCTTCCAAGAGTTTAGCTTGGATACCGTTTTGAGCTGGTGCCCAAAGGATTGTGTAAGATGTTTGACCGTTGGCAAAGTTTTGGATATCTGCTCCACCGTCAAATTGTGAACCATTGTTCAACAAACCGTCTTTAATCCAGCTAGCTGCTTTTTCAAGACCTTTGACGAATTTCGGATCATCAGTTGTATATTTTGTTACATCTTTATCTGTTACAGAAGCTCCATAAAGGTTTGCAATGAAGGCACGTGTTCCTTGGTCTCCCCCTTGACCAGAACTGAACAATGAACCTGGTGTATACCCTTTATCTTTAAGCGCTTTCAAAACTTTTTCAAAATCATCAGTTGTCCAACCTTCTTTTACAAGGTTTGCAACTCCAGCTTCTTCCAACATTTTCTTGTTCATAGCCATGTAGAATGGTGCTGAACTGATTGGATACATGTAAGCTTTGTCTCCAGCTTTACTTGCTTGTACGATATTTTCGTTGTTAACATCTTTGACGAATTCATCTGTGAAGAGGTCGTTCAACTCAGCCAATTTACCATTTTTACCGTATTGGATGATACGTCCTGGTGCGTCAAAAAGTACGTCTGGAGCTGTTCCTGCTTCGATAGCTGTTGTGATTTTTTCAGGACCTGACTTGAAGTCAATAGTTTCCAATTTCACTTTTACATCTGGATTTGCTTTTTCAAACGCTTCGATGATTGATTTTTCATATGTTCCAACACCGTCACCAGTTTTTTCTTGAGTGAAGACTGGGAATGCCCACCAAGTGATTTCTGTTTTTCCGCTATCGCTACCTGATTTCCCAGCATCTTTACTTCCGCCAGAATTACCACATGCAGCAAGGCCAAGAACCGCAGCACCCGCAAGTACTGTACAAGCTAGTTTTCTAAATTTCATTTGTATTCTCCTAATTGATAAGCGTATCCATATTGGATAATGAGTAAGATTGAACTTGTATACGTTTTCATTTTATCCGACGCATCCACCACTCTCCTCTTTTTTGAGATTGTGTTATTTAAGACCAGCAACGAAGCGTTCTGTAATCTCTTTTGGTCTAGTAATAGCGCCACCAACAACGATGCCTCGCACTCCATATCCAAGGATTTGTTTGGCTTGTTCTGGTGTATGAATTTTCCCTTCTGCAATGACATCTACACCGGCATCACAGAGTTTTTTAATTAATTCAAAATCGGGACCATCCACTTTTGGACTGTAAGATGTGTATCCTGATAAAGTTGTTCCGACAAAGTCAATTCCTGCTTCAACAGCTGCCAATCCTTCTTCGAAAGTACTTGTATCAGCCATCAAGAGCTGGTTAGGATATTTCTCCTTAACCTGACGAATGAAGTCTTGAATCTCTAAACCATCATAGCGTTCACGCTTGGTACAATCCAGAGCAATTACCTCTATATCAAGTTCTGCCAATTCATCAACTTCTTTCATCGTAGCAGTGATGAAAGGCTCTTGCGGTGGATAATCTCGTTTAATTATCCCAATGATTGGAAGTTTTGTGACCTCCTTGATTTCCTTGATATCACGAACACTGTTTGCTCGGATACCGACTGCTCCACCTTGCTCAGCCGCTTTGACCAGCAAGGGAATGACTCCTCCCGCTTCTGTATAGAGCGGTTCGTGAGGAAGGGCCTGACAAGAAACGATGATTCCATCTTTGATTTGTGCAATCAAGGCTTCTTTAGTAATCTGTGGCATCCTCTTTCCTCCTTTTCTTTGTTCTTATGGGTTCATTATATATTATTTTTAAAGCGCTTTCAATACTTTGTGGTAGAATAGATTTCAGTTTCAAAAGTATTTTATAGAACAGCAGTTTCTGAAAGTAGTTTCAGCACTGTCTTATTTTCAATTCGCTCAGTATATAAAATGATAAAAAGAGATAGCCATCTTTCAAATGGGCTATCTCTTTTCTCACTTATAATGAGCGAGATTCATTTTATTTATTACCTAGTCTAGTCCTCTTTTCGTTTCTTCCCAAATGTCAAAACAGATAAGAGACCTGCCACTAATCCTAGAGAAATAAAAGTTGTATTTTCTTTGCTTCCAGTATTTGGAAGCTCATTTTGTTTAGCCGCTGGTGCTTGATAAGTAGCACCTTGTCCAAGAGATAACTTCTTAGCTGGACGTTCGTTTGCAGCTGCTAAGACTGGTTTGGTTTCTCCCTTGTACTCTGGCACTTCATGGATTGCTGCCTCAGCTCCATTGACACCTCCTTTATACTCAGGAAGAGCATTTGAAGCTGCCAAGACAAAGTTAGCACCACCTCTATATTCCGGAACCTCATTTGAAGCTGCTAGAACTGAATTTACGCCCCCTTTGAATTCCGGTTTTTCTACTGTTGGTGCTGGCTCTTCTCCCACTGTTGCTAAGGGACCAGTGTATTCAGGAATTTCTGTTACAAGAGCTTCTACTCCATTCACTCCACCTGTAAACTCCGGTTTTTCTACTGTTGGTGCTGGTTCTTCTCCCACTGTTGCCAATGGACCTGTATATTCAGGAGCTTCTTCAGTTACTGCTCCTTCTTCACCATTAACGCCACCCGTAAATTCTGGAACTTCATTTGTCGCAGCTTCGCTTCCATTTACACCATGAGTAATCTTTGACCCCACTACTGAAACAGGCAAATTATGCATACTTTCGATAGCACCTTCTACTAATCCTGTAACTTTTTGACCAATATCCTCTGGATCTACTGTAAACAATAGAGTCTTCGTATCATACTGCGTCATAAAAGTAGCTGTTTTACCATTGGCAAGTTGTAAAGTTGGTGCTTGATTGACCAATACTTCTGAATCAAATTCCATGGCAATAATGCCTTGCCCCATATGAACTGCATGTGTAACTTTTGCTTCGGTTGGAGAAACCATATCCTTGCTTAAGAAATCCCAATTAAATTTCTTATAAGACAAGGTATATTCGTTTTGGTTGTTATCTGCATGCTCATAAAGCAATCCATATTCGCCATTCCCGAGATCTTGAATAGAATTGTAGGCAAACTTACCACTTTGAATAGGATTATGCTTAAGCCAAGTCAGATCTCCATTTTCTTCGACACGGGCTAAGTGTACCAAACCGTTGAAACGTCCTGGTCCACCTGCATTACTAAGAACAATATACTCTTTTCCATCATGCATCGTATGAATAGCAGCCAATTGAACGTAAACATCCTTGACATCCGCATAACGTTTTATATCATTTTCCCAAGTTACTCCACCATCTTTACTAGTAGCAACTTGAAGGTCCCCTGTCAAGCCACGCATGAAGAGCTTGAGATCTCCATTATTTAATTGTACAACAGAGGACTCAGTATTTTGAGCATAATAATTACTCATGGTACTTGAGTCAATCACAGTGCCATCAGTCAGCGTACGATGGTCATTCACACCACCTCCCATATGCCAAGTCTTACCATGGTCATCTGAGTAGATAATCCGAGATGATTGAGAACCGTTTAAGTGGTTGGTCTGATTAGTTGTATAAGTAGGTACAATGATTCGACCTTTATGAGGTCCGGTATGAAGAGTAATTCCTGTTCCAGGCCCAACCCCTAAGAATTTCATCCAATCAGCTTTTACCATTGGGGTAATATCCTGAGGTGCTGACCAAGTCTTACCATCATCATCACTGTAAGACATCCATAGATAAGAATCCTTAGCAACTCTAAATGGAGATGTTTTATTGCTTGTGAAATAAATATTTCCTAATAGTTGATTCCCTTGATACAAATCACCCTTATCGCTATAAGCTGGTTTAACTGGGTTTACAACAACACGATAATCGGTTGCTTTCCCATCTGGAGTATAAACTGTACCATTTTCGCGTATTGTATAGGAACCTTCTTCGCCTTCTTTATAGAGAATTTGATAAGTTTTGCCATCGATTTGTTTATAGGCTTCTTCTCTTTGAGCAGCCATTCCAAAGATTCCTTTCCCTTCTGGGAACATATCATAGATAGAAAAAATTCGTTTTGTTGCAGGATCTTGAACCAAAGCCATATCGATGTTCACTGGTGAACCGATTGATGGATCAGAGGCTTTTGGATTGTCTCGTAAATTTGTAATCGTTACTCGGTCGCTCCATGTCTTCCCCTTATCCTCACTTCGTCTAACGACCATGCCGATATCACCCCAGTCACTTGAATGAAGACGGCGTTCATCTGCACCAGCAATCAGAGTGCCTTTATCTGTCTTAAGAAGAGCAGGAATACGATAACTCTTGATGCCATCTTTATTTGGTTGGTTATGCATACCACTTTCAAAGACATCTTGTTTTTCAGTAACTTTAGCTCCCTCAGGTAGCTTTTGCTCTAAATCAGATCTTTCAAATAATTGGCTACGTTTTTGAACTTCATCAGGAGTCAGTACTCGGTCATAGACACTTAAATTACGAACCTGTAGATTTGCTCCCCAAACTGAATTTCCTGCCCGATTTGTTGCACCAATTTGAGCATGTGTAATATCTGGCATATCCTTGATAAATTTACCAGACTTCAAGCTAGTACGCGATAAAACACCGTTCACATAAAGTCTAACTTTTCCTTCTGGATTGTCTGCATTCGGTCTTTCTACAGTAAAGGTAACCGAATTCCACTGCCCAGGCTTAATTTTCAATGGAGCATCCGTATATTTATCATAAAATTGTGCTCCATTAGCATCACGCCCCTCGATTAAGGCTGTATTATTGAGAACAGCCATTGTGAAGTACTCATCTTTTTTCTTATCACTAGACACTGAGAATAGATTATAGAATGATGGAGCTTTTGCATCTGGCTTGAATTCCATATGAATGGTCGCATTTTGAAGTTTCTTCAATGTATTTAATTCACTGGCTAAGTCTACACGCTGACCATTTTTCGAATTTGTTTCAACATCTTCTTTTTCCACTACTGGAGTTGCATTTGCGATGTCTCTAGCATAATAATCTCGAGGAATCACACCCTCATCTTCTTTATCTTGCTCCTTGTAATTAGTTCCTGCCGATGCAGAATCTGCTTCTGGTTTATCCGCAGGAGCTGGTGTATTGTCAGCTGCAGGTGTATTTGTTGGAGTGGTTGTCTCTGCTTCAGTAGTCTCATTTTTCTTCAACTTATCCTGATCAACTTCCACACCATTGTCTTTTGCTGTTGCCAATTTTCCAGCTAATTCACTATCTAAATGAGCAAGATTTCCTGAAGAAGCTTCTTTTGGTAATTCTGATAAACCTTGATTATTATTTTCAGCAGCAGTTACAGTTGAGTTTCCTTGTTCATTTGCCAATACAGGGTTTACTCCAAACACCACTGCACCAATGGTTACAGATGCTACACCTACTGCAAATTTACGAATACCATATCTTTGTTTTCTGTCAAAATTCTTCTGATTCATCTTTCTACCTTTCCATTTTTAAAAAATAAAGCGCTTTCTTTTTGTTTTAAAATTTTTACTCCCCATCAAAGGAAAACATAAGAAAGTAATTAATAAACGAGAGTCCCTATCCTTCTCTCTTTCAAAATTTAGCTAGCTGCAATCCAAACAGTAGCTCTTTCACTCCTTTCCTAGAGACTTTTTCTTTATTATACAATAAAGTCATAGGTTTATCTCGAGCTTGTCATAGAATAGATTTTACTTTCAGCAATATTTTAATATTTTAATATTTTTAAAAGTACTTTCAACATTTATAATAAAAAAGAGAGCTACTGGGCCCTCTCATCCATCATTTTACATACTTAAAAGGAATCTCACTACCACATAGCCAGTTGTAGACTTGGTCATTGACAAATACATTCATGGCTTCGTGAGCGTACTCAGGCATGATACGATAGGCCTTATCGCAGGTCAGATGGTTGTAAATCGCAAACTGGGTAATAGGATAGCAAACATCGTCATCCAATCCCGTAATCATCTTGACCTCACCCTTGATACGATGGGCAAGATTTTTCACATCGATATAGGCAAGGGTCGCCATGATTTCCTCCTCAGTTTCATGGAAGGGATCGTGAAACTTGAAATATCGGAAAAGTTCGTCATAAGCTTCACTGGTATTGCCAATCTCAAGCACTCGTCTAAAATCTGACAAGAAGGGATAGATGGCAACTGTTTTCTGAATCCGTGGATTGAGCGCTGCCGCAACCAAGGCTAGAGCACCACCTTGAGAGGCACCATAGCTAGAAAGTCTTTCCTCATCTACCTGAGGCATACTAGCAATAATTTCAATCAATTGGTAAATATCTAGATAAACATCCTTGTAAAAGAGATGTTCCCGGCCTTCAACTGCACCACGAATAATATGTCCCTTTACTGTATTCCCTAAAGGTGAACGTAAACCGTCTTGAGAATAACCTGATTGACCTCGGACATCCATAGAAACAACACCATAGCCAGCTACAGTAAATGCTAACATATCAGTCCAGTCCCAGCCACGTCCCATATAACCATGGAAATGGAAGATTATCGGAACCTTCTCGTCACTCTTTGGAAGAACGACGCGTGCATAGACCTTGCCTTCATTTGTTCCTTCAAATGTTAACTCATAGCACTTGACTTGAGGAATGTGGAAATCTCTCTCCTCCAACTGGTAGGCTGGAAGAGTGGAGACTTTTTTCACTTCCTCATCCCAGAAAATATCAAAGTCTTCTGGCACCTCACCCCTGCCTTTATAGGTCTTAATTTCTTCTAGCAAAGCTGGATTTTTCATAATAATCTCCTTATAAATTTGTAATCGCTATCACAACTGTAGCATATCTAAGAAAGCAATGCAAGAAAGAAGGGTAATACTCTTCGAAAATCAAATTCAAACCACGTCAACGTCGCCTTGTCGTACTCAAGTACAGCCTGCGGCAAGTTTCCTAGTTTGCTCTTTGATTTTCATTGAGTATAAATAGATAGAGATTCTTGATTCTCTTCCCTCAAACCTATCGACTGAAAGTAGTTTTAGAAAAGAAAAAGAGCATTTCCGCCCTTTTTCTCCTGTTCAATCTTAGTTTGTTGCTTCTTTCTTTTGGAAAGTGGTTTGGTAATTTACTTTAATCGTTACTGTCATGTGAGAGTCCTCGTTTCTTTTTGATGACTCTAGTATAAGGGCCAAACCTGAAAGCTAGCTTAATACTCTTCGAAAATCAAATTCAAACCACGTCAGCGTCGCCTTACCGTACTCAAGTACAGCTTTCGGCTAGCTTCCTAGTTTGCTCTTTGATTTTCATTGAGTATAAGATTTCCTTAGAGAAAGCTTAATCCAGATGTTCTTTCTTTTCCAGATGAAGAGCAATCATGCGCCATTCTGGATCCTCTTGCCAAGCTTCTATCGAACTAATGTAACTAGCAACTTTTCTGGCTTCTTCTAAAATTGGAAAATCTTCGATAATATCAGCCACTTGAAACTCTGGGAGTCCTGACTGTCTGGTTCCAAAAATCTCACCTGAACCACGCATTTTCAAATCTTCCTCTGCAAGGACAAATCCATTGGTAGTTTCTGTCATGATGCGCATGCGGTCTTTCCCAGAATCAGTCTTGGGATTGGCAACGAGAACAGCATATGACTGCTTATCTCCCCGACCAACACGACCTCTGAGCTGGTGAAGCTGGCTGAGACCGAAGCGATCGGCATCCATGATAATCATGACGGTCGCATTGGGAACATTGACTCCGACCTCGATAACCGTTGTCGAAACCAAAATATCAGTCTTTCTCTCTTTGAACTCCTGCATAATCTGGTCTTTTTCGTCACTCTTCATCTTACCATGTAGCAGAGCAACCTCAGCCTTGCCAGCAAAATGAGCTGTCAGCTCCTCAGACAATGCAATGGCATTTTTCAAATCCAGAGCTTCTGATTCTTCAATCAAAGGAGAGATGACATAGGCTTGTGAACCTTTTTGGATTTCCCCCTCTAACCAAGTCAAGACCTGAGGCAGTTGCTCATGCTTAATCCAACGTGTCACAATGGGTTTCCGACCCGCAGGCATCTGGTCAATAATGGAAACATCCATATCTCCAAAGGCTGTGATAGCTAAGGTTCGTGGTATGGGAGTCGCCGTCATCATGAGGACATCTGGGTTGTCGCCTTTTTCTCTCAGAACACGCCTTTGCCCTACACCAAAGCGGTGCTGCTCATCGATGATAATCAAGCCCAGACGAGCATAATCCACCCCATCCTGTATTAGAGCGTGAGTTCCGATAATCAAATCAGCCTCACCCTTGGCAATAGTCTCCAAGACTTCTCTCTTTTCTGCAGCTTTCAAGGAACCTGTCAAAAGAGCCAGTTTCAAGTCTGGGAAGAGACTCTGTAGACTCTCAAAATGTTGCTCTGCAAGGATTTCTGTTGGTACCATGAGGGCTGATTGGTAGCCAGCTGTCACCGCCGCAAACATGGCCAAGCCAGCAACCACCGTTTTTCCGCTCCCCACATCCCCTTGTAGGAGACGATTCATGTGGTGGTCCGACTTCATATCGGTTAAAATTTCCTGCAAACTTTTTTCTTGAGCTGGGGTCAGTGCAAAAGGCAGCCTTTCTTTTACTTCTGTCACTTTTTTCTGAGACCAGTTCAAAACCAAACCGCTTCCCTGAACTCTATTTTCAGACTTGAGCGTCTGCAACTGCATTTGGAAATAAAAAAGTTCCTCAAACTTGATACGGCGAAGGGCCTGCTTGTATTCTGCCAAATCCTTGGGGAAATGCATGGCACGAACGGCCTGACAACGGGACATGAGTTTGTATTTGTCCAGCAAAGACTGGGGAAGATTTTCCTCAATCAAGAGGTCCAATCCCTGATCAAAGGCCGTCTTAATAACCTTGACCAGACTGGCCTGACTGATTCCCTGAGCCAAGCGATAAACAGGTTGGAGGTCATCTTCCACCTGAGCTAGGACCTTCATCCCAGTCAGACTAGCCTTGGCTCGGTTCCATTTTCCAAAGACAGCAAGGGTTGCTCCCAACTCTATCTTATCTGCTAGATAGGGCTGGTTAAAGAAATTCACCGCAAAAACGACTTCTCCCTGCTTGAGGCTAAAGCGCAGACGATTGCGCTTGAATCCATAATACTGGACACTGGCAGGAGTCACGACTTGACCAGATAGGACTGCCTTCTCCCCGTCCTCTAGTTCCAATACTTGCTTGGTTTTGAAGTCTTCATAACGGAAAGGAAAGTAGAGCAAGAGGTCTTGCAAGTTTTCAATTCCTAGTTTGGCGTATTTTTCTGCTGACTTTGGTCCCACACCAGGTAAGACATGCAAGGGTTGATGTAGATTCATGCTCCACTCCTTTCTTTTTAATAATATTCTCTCGGAATGCGGTCGCTGAGAAGACAAACCACTTCATAGTTAATGGTTCCACGGTAGGTCGCTACCTGAGTAGCTGTGATCTCCTTGCCCCCATTAGAACCAATGAGGGTGACTTTGGTTCCTAAAGGATAAAGCTTAGGCAGACGAATAGTGATTTGGTCCATAGAAACTCGTCCAACAATTGGGCAAGCTTGCCCATCTACCAAGACCGTGAAATTCTGCATATCTCGTGTCCAACCATCCGCATAGCCGATTGGCACCGTCGCTATGACTTGCTCGCTATCTGCCTGATAGGTCGCTCCATAGCCCATGCAAGCTCCAGCTGAAACTGTCTTGACATGAACCAGAGCAGATTCCAAGGTCAAGGCTGGTTTCAAGTCATAAGGCAAGTCCAAAACCTCTCCGCTAGGATTCAGACCATACATGGCATCTCCCATACGAACCGCATTGAAAATAGTCTCTGCATGCCAAAGGGTCGTTGCCGAATTACTAGCATGAACCAGCTCTGGAGCTTCCTTCATACTGGCCAAAATAGTTTTAAACCGTTCTAACTGCTCATTAAAGTAGTCATCTGATTCCTCGTCTGCAGTAGCAAAGTGGGTAAAAATCCCTTCAACACTAGCACCGTGTTGTTGGAGTAAGTCTTGAGCCTGCTCAGCCTCACTTGCTTCTCTAAAACCAATCCGTCCCATTCCTGAATCAATCTTGAGGTGGACTGTCAAACCAGCTAAATCAGCTTCCTTAACTAAGAGTGCTTGAATCCACTCCAGTCCAGCCACAGTCAAGGTGATATCGTATTCTTTAGCAAGAGAAACAGCTTCTAGATCAGAAACTCCTAAAATAAGGATTCGTTTGCCGAGTCCAGCATGTCTGAGTTCAATAGCCTCATCAATATTGGAAACACAAAAACCATCTACATCATCTTGAATAGCCGTCGCAATGGCAACAGCTCCATGACCATAGGCATTGGCCTTGACCACAGCCCACTTGAACGTTCCTTGAGGGATATGAGCCCCCATTTGCTGAATATTTTGTCGAATAGCTCCCAGATGAATCAGAGCCTTGGTTGGTCTATGTGGACTAGCTTTCATGATTTTCCTCCAAAATGACACTGGCTGTCACAAACTGATCTGTGTGGCTGATAGACAGCCAAATCTTTCCTGAAAATGGTGACCGACTAAAATAAGGCGCCCCGCGTTCATTGTTCAAGACTTCCAAATCATGAAAACTGAGCTTGCCAATACCAGTTCCCATAGCCTTGGAAAAGGCCTCTTTAGCCGACCAGCGACCTGCCAAATATTCGATTTGTCTGCGCCCTTTAAGACTGTTAAACCGTTCCATTTCCTTAGCGGTCAGCACGCGCTTAGCAAATCCTTCATGTCGTGTAACTGCGCTTTCTATCGAAGCCAATTCTTCGATGTCAATTCCGTGTCCAACTATCATTCTCATCAAAAGGAGTTGAGATCCCCCAACTCCATCCTTTTCACTTAATTTGTCAAGGTAGCGTAAATCTCTTCTACCAAGGCCTCTGTATTTTCCCAACCTAGGCAAGGATCCGTAATAGAGCAACCAAAGACCTCTGGTTGGTTTTGACGACCATCTGCTAGGTAAGATTCAATCATAAAGCCTCGAACTATCTTTTTAATCTTCTCATTCCAATCACGATTTTGCAAGGTCTGGCGAACAATTCGAATCTGCTCCATATATTGCTTGCCTGAGTTATCATGGTTGGTATCAATGAGGATAAAGGGATTTTCAAGTCCCATGGATTCATAGCGCTCAATAGCATTTAGCAGGGTTTCATAGTAAAAGTTAGGCTCATTTTTCCCATATTCATTAACTGCACCACGAAGGATGACGTGGGCCAAGGGATTTCCTGAAGTCTCCACTTCTTGACCATGAAAGAGGAAGGTCTGTTTATTTTGAGCAGCATAGATGCCATTAAACATAACACCCAAATTTCCAGAGGTTGGATTTTTCATCCCCACCGGTGCATCAATCCCTGAGGCTACAAAGCGGTGCTCTTGGTCTTCCACAGAACGAGCTCCTACAGCATGGTAGCTGACCAAATCATCTACCAAGACCAGATTTGACGGATAAAGCATCTCATCTGCCGTTGTCAAACCAGTCTCTGTAATCACGCGGTAGTGCAACTGACGAACAGCCTGCAAACCGTTAATCAGGCTTGGAGCCTTAGAGGTATCTGGTTGGTGAACCAAACCTTTATAGCCATCTCCGTTGGTGCGAGGTTTAGCTGTATAAACACGCATGACCATGAAAATCTTGTCCGCCACCTTCTTTTGCAAGGCTGATAAACGGCGAGCATATTCCAAGACAGCCTCTTCATTGTCAGAAGAGCAAGGACCAATCACCAAAAGAATTCTGTCATCTTCTCCTGAAATAATGTCTGCCAATTCTCTATCACGACGCTCCTTTAGTCGCAAGGCTTCCGCAGACAATTGAGTTTCTGCCTTAATTGCTTCAATATCGATTTCTTGACCTTTTTCAATAAATGCCATCTTATTCTCCTAGCGTTTGGTAGATTTCTCTGACAAGGGCTTCCGTATTTTCCCAGCCAAGACAAGGGTCCGTGATAGACTTGCCAAATACTTCTGGTTCGTTTTGACGGCCGTCTTCTAGATAAGACTCAATCATAAAGCCACGAACGTACTGCTTGATTTTTTCATTCCAATCACGATTGATTAAGGTCTGGCGGACAATTCGAATCTGGTCCATATATTGCTTGCCAGAGTTGTCATGATTGGTGTCCACAATGATAAAGGGATTTTCCAAGCCCATTTTCTCATATTGGGCAATGGTATCCATCAAATTATCATAGTAGTAGTTGGGAATATTCTTACCATACTCATTGGTCGCTCCACGAAGAATGGCATGGGAAAGCGAGTTCCCAGTTGTTTCCACTTCTTTCCCTAGGAAAAGAAAACTTTGTTTGTTTTGAGCAGCATAAATCCCATTAAACATGACATTGAGATTTCCAGAGGTCGGATTTTTAAAACCAGTCGCAAAATCTGCTCCACTGGCCACAAAGCGGTGTTGCTGGTCTTCAACTGAACGAGCACCAACCGCCATGTAAGAAATCAAATCATCCACAAGCGGAAGATTTTCAGGATAAAGCATTTCATCAGCTGTCGTCATACCTGTTTCAGTGATGACACGATAATGAAGATGTCGAACGGCTTTGATTCCGTTGATGAGACTAGGCGCTTCTGCCGTGTTAGGCTGGTGAATCAATCCCTTGTAACCATCTCCGTTGGTACGGGGTTTGGCAGTGTAAACACGCATAACCATAAAGATACGGTCTGCTACTTCTTCTTGTAGGACTGACAAACGCCTAGCGTATTCAAGAACAGCTTCTTCATTGTCAGATGAGCATGGCCCGATTACCAATAGAATCCGCTGGTCTTCTCCACGTATAATGGCTTCTAGCTCTTGATCGCGCTGAGATTTTCTCTCCAAAGCTTGACCTTCCAATTTTGATAAGGCACGAACTTCTTCAATATTAATTTTAGGACTTTTTGCTGTAAATACCATAACTCATCTCCTTATAAAGCAAACGGATACCAAGTAAAAATTTACTTTTCACAAGGTATCCGCCTCTAAACTATCTCATTTTATTGTCTTTTACCGTGACAGTTTTTAAACTTCTTACCAGAACCACATGGGCAAAGTTCATTGCGTCCAATCTGGCTCAAATCCAGATTTTCAGGCATATTTGCTTGGTGGGCAGCGATATTACGAGTCGCTGTTGTACTGATATGGTGTTCTGCTTGTGGTCTTTCTTGTTCATGAATTTGTGCTTTCATCATCAAGCGTGTCACATCAAACTCAATCGAACCAATCATGTCATTAAACATACGGAAGCCTTCTGCCTGATACTCAACAACAGGGTTGTTCTGAGCATAGCCACGAAGTCCAACCGCATTACGCAATTGATCGAGGGCATCGATATGATCTGTCCACTTGTTATCCACCACTCGTAGAATCAAGACTTTTTGGAATTCTTTAACTGCTTCTTCATCGCGTAGTTTTGAAACCTGACTATCGTAAACCTTCAAGGCACGTTGGAAAAGCTCTTCCTTGATGGCCTTATCAGACAAGCCTGACAAGTCTTCCATCGTAATAGAATCTTCTGGAAGCAAGTTGTACTTAGCAAAGTTCAAAATTGCTTCTAGTTTTTCATCTTGTTTGGCACGCGCATGACCATCAACGACACGACCAATCGTGCGTTTGATCATAGCCTGAATTTCAGGTGCCAAGTCACGGTCTGCAGTGATAACATCGTAACGTTGAGCGTAGATAATCTCACGTTGTTCACGCATGACGTCATCGTATTGAAGGACTTGTTTACGGGTATCGTAGTTATTTCCTTCGACACGTTTTTGCGCTGCTTCAACCTGACGTGTCAACATACGAGACTCAATGGCTTCATCAGACATATTGAGACGTTCGAAGACACCTTTCAGACGCTCAGAACCAAAACGTTTCATCAAATCATCTTCAAGAGATAGGTAGAATTGTGACTCACCTGGATCTCCTTGACGACCTGAACGTCCACGAAGCTGGTTATCGATACGACGGCTTTCATGGCGTTCTGTACCAATCACACAAAGTCCACCCAATTCGCGAACCCCTTCACCAAGCTTGATGTCAGTACCACGACCGGCCATGTTGGTTGCGATGGTAACAGCACCACGTTGACCAGCATTCATGATGATTTGGGCTTCTTTATAGTGGTTTTTGGCATTCAAGACTTCGTGAGGAACGCCAGCTGCAACCAATTTCTTAGAAATATAGTCACTAGTTTCAACCGCTACTGTACCAACCAAGACAGGTTGACCCTTTTGGTAACGAGCCTTAACGTCTTCGACAACTGCTTTAAACTTAGCTTCAATGCTAGCAAAAAGTAGGTCTGGATGGTCAATACGTTGAACAGGACGGTTTGTTGGGATTGGAATAACACGAATGTTGTAGATTTCACGGAATTCTTCTTCCTCAGTCTTACCTGTACCCGTCATACCAGACAATTTCTTGTACATACGGAAAAGGTTTTGGTAAGTGATTGAGGCAGATGTCTTAGTTTCATCCTGGATCGGCACACCTTCTTTAGCTTCAATAGCTTGGTGCAATCCATCAGAATAACGACGACCTTCCATGGTACGACCTGTAAATTGGTCGACAATCAAGATTTCTTGCTCTTCGCTCACCACATAGTCAATATCGAGAAGCATGATGTAGTTGGCACGAAGGGCGTTATCGATAAAGTGAGTCAGAGCTACGTTTTCAATGTCATAGAGATTTTCAAGTTTGAAGTAGCTTTCCGCCTTGTCAATCCCTGAATCAGACAAACCAATAGTCTTAGACTGCACATCGATGATATAGTCGTCTTTGTCCAAAGATTTTACATAGTGGTCTGCCATGTGATACAACTGACTGGTTTCAACAGCGTTAGCACCTGATACGATCAAAGGTGTACGGGCCTCGTCAATCAAGATTGAGTCAACCTCATCGACCAAGGCATAGTTGAGCGGACGTTGTACCATGTTTTCAGCGCGAACGACCATGTTATCACGAAGGTAGTCAAATCCGATTTCTGAGTTGGTTGAGTAGGTAATATCACACTCATAGGCTTCTTTTTTCTCCATTGGAGATTTGGCAGCCAAGTTAATCCCTACTGACAAACCAAGCCATGAGTACAATTCACCCATTTCAGTCGCGTCACGTTCTGATAGGTATTCATTGACCGTAACTACATGAACCCCTTTGCCTGAAAGGGCATTGAGGTATACGGGCATGGTCGCAGTCAAGGTTTTCCCTTCCCCTGTACGCATCTCTGGCACGTCACCATGGTGAAGAACGATTCCACCCATGACCTGAACCTTATAAGGGAAGAGACCTAGGACACGTTTAGCACCTTCACGGACAACCGCAAATGCTTCATAAAGCAATGAATCCAGTGATTCTCCATTTTGATAACGTTCTTTAAATTCAACTGTTTTTGCTTTTAGTTGGTCATCTGTCAAAGCAGCCATTTGGTCTTCGTATTTGAAAACCTTGTCAGCCATCTTTTCCAGACGACGGATTTCTCCTTTATCATTTTCGATAATTGTTTTTAAAATATTAGCCATGTTTTTCCTTACTTTAAATTCCGAATATTTTAGAATGTTCTTTTAATTTTAGCACAATTACTGATTATTTTCAAGGAAGAATCCCTATTTTGAAAAGGAAAAAGAGGCTAGTTTCCAAGCTAACCTCTCTGACTTTTATGATACTTTAATTGCCAAAAATTGGCAAAAGAGCAAATAAGATAAATAGATTAATCCAAAGAGAAAGACAGCAGATAAGTCCAAAAACAAAGAGACTGACTCTCTTGGACAGCAAGGCCATCAAAATGGACAGAATTCCAAAAACTAGCAAGATTTTCTGCATAACGAAGATGTCAATCGTTATCCCCAGAATCGGACTGCCCCAAGGAAGAAAGAAGAAAGCAATCCAGATCAACAGAACTAACCCAATATAAATCTTGGAATAGCGTGTAATAAATGATTTTAGATGTGCCATAAGCTACCTCCTATCAACAAAAACCATATAAATCAATGCCTTCCACATTTAGACTTCCCTAGTTCCCGTCTCAAGCGAAACATTTTTTTGAAACAGGAATAAGTTAACCAATTCAGACCAATAGCTACCAGAATAAAAAGAAACCAAATGACCCAAAACTTGATATCTGTCACATTTCTCAAGACGATATTGAAAAACAGAACTGAAACAACTGTCCAAGCAAGGCTAAAAAGAGAATAGAGGGGGATGTAAACCCAGTAAAAATAGTAAAAAATCGGGAAAAATTTACTATTTCTGTTGGCCTTTTCAATCCAGTTATCAAAATAAAAGTACGGTGCTAAAAGTAAGAATTTAAACAAATGTTCCATCAGCGGCACCTCTTTTGATAGCGTTTTCTTCAACTTCATTCTATCAAAAAAATCTGGAAATGTCATTCCAGATTCTACTTTTTTATTTACGTTTTCTTGCGATGAGATGAATCGGAGTTCCCTCAAAGACAAAGGCCTTGCGGATTTGATTTTCCAAGAAACGCAGGTAAGAAAAGTGCATGAGTTCTTCTTCGTTTACAAAGATAACAAAGGTTGGTGGTTTGGTTGCCACTTGAGTCGCATAGAAAATCTTGAGACGTTTTCCTTTGTCTGTCGGTGTTGGGTTAATCGCAATAGCATCCATGATAACATCGTTCAAGACAGCTGATGGGATACGTGTGTTTTGACTTTCACTGATTTGCTTAATCATCTCAGGAAGTTTGTGGAGACGTTGCTTGGTCAAAGCGGATACAAAGATAATCGGTGCGTAAGGCAGGTATTGGAACTGCTCACGAATATCTTCTTCCCAGTTTTTCATAGTGTGGTTGTCTTTTTCAAGTGTATCCCATTTGTTGACCACGATAATCATTCCTTTACCAGCTTCATGGGCAAATCCTGCGATACGCTTATCGTATTCACGAATACCCTCTTCCGCATTGATGACCATCAAGACCACATCTGACCGGTCAATAGCACGCATGGCACGCATGACAGAATATTTCTCGGTATTTTCATAAACCTTACCAGACTTACGCATACCAGCCGTATCAATCATGGTAAACTCTTGACCATCTGTATCTGTAAAGTGGGTATCAATGGCGTCACGCGTTGTTCCAGCAACTGGACTGGCAATAACACGATCTTCTCCCAAGATAGCATTGATCAAGCTTGATTTTCCGACGTTAGGACGACCAATCAAGCTAAACTTAATGACATCTGGATTTTCTTCTTCATATTCGTTTGGAAGATTTTCTACGATGGCATCTAGCACATCCCCTGTACCGATACCATGGACAGATGAGATAGGCAGTGGTTCACCCAAACCGAGGGCATAGAAATCATAGATATCATTTCTCATTTCAGGGTTGTCCACCTTGTTAACTGCGAGGATAACTGGTTTGTGGGTCTTATAAAGCTTACGGGCTACGTATTCGTCTGCATCAGTAATTCCTTCCTTACCAGACACGACAAAGACGATAACATCGGCTTCTTCCATGGCAATTTCTGCCTGGTGCTTGATTTGTTCCATGAAAGGAGCATCGACATCATCGATTCCTCCTGTATCAATCATGCTAAACGAACGATTAAGCCACTCACCCGTTGCATAGATACGGTCACGTGTCACTCCTTCGACATCTTCTACAATGGAGATTCGCTCACCAGCGATCCGATTAAATAGGGTTGATTTCCCAACATTGGGACGTCCTACAATGGCAATAGTTGGTAGGGCCATAATTTCTCACTTTCTACAATAACTTCTTCTGTTCAAGATTTTTTCTAGTTGAGCTTGGTTCTGCTTGACCAAACTGTTCTGCTAGACGCTGACTCCAGCTTGTGGTCGCACGCGCCCCAGCATAGTCAGCCTGTACACGGTCATAAGCTTCGATTGCATTAGTTGACTGTTCTCGGTATTCTTCCTCAAAGACAACATTCTCTAATGGCAGTCTTGGTTTCACATCATGATGTTGATTTGGCACACCTAGCGCCATCCCAAAGACAGGATAGGTGTAGTCAGGCAAGTTAAAAAGCTCTGCCACTTCTTCTGACTTGTATCGGACTAAACCGATAATGACACCACCATAGCCCAAGCTTTCAGCTGCCAGCAGGGCATTTTGACCAGCAAGAGCCGCATCGACTGAACTAATCAAGAGACCTTCCACACCTTGGGGTTGGAATGAGTCTGTATGAAGTCGGGCTCCCTTTTCCGCTCGGTTCAAATCTCCGACAAAGAGAAGGAAAACAGCTGACTGGCGAATGGCTTCTTGAGGCACCAATTCATATAAAGTCTCTTTCTTTTCTTGACTTCGTACCACAATCACAGAGTAGGATTGGAAATTCTTCCAAGACGAGGCCATTTGGGCTGCTGTCAGGATTTCAGTCAAGTCTTCCTGAGGAAGGGCTTGCTCTTTAAATCTTCGAACAGACTTATGAGCTTTCATCAGTTTAATCGTTTCTGTCATCGACGGTTTACTCCTTCTAAACGAGTCTCCTCAGCCAAATAACGGATGCGTTCCATGACGCGTCTGGCTTCCCAGGTTTCGTCATTTCCATGTTTCCCTTTAGCGAAATGCTGCTCCAATTCTTCAAAGTTGAAGTTGGATGTGAAAAAGGTCGGTAAATTTTCCTGCATCCGATATTGGAGAATGACTTGTAGGATTTCATCCCGCACCCAAGCTGTTGATTGCTCGGCACCAATATCATCTAAAATCAGGACTTCAGACAGTTTAATCTCATCTACCAAGGTCTTCACATTGCCATCACCGATAGCATTTTTGACATCGATGACAAAGCTAGGATAGTGGAGGAGAGTTGATGAAACACCACGTTTTTCTGATAAATCATGGGCTAGGGCAGCCACCATGAAACTTTTACCCACACCAAAGTCTCCATACAAGTAAAGACCTTTTCGAATAGTTGGATATTGCTCCACGAAGGCTAATAGCTTTTCAAAAACTGGTAAGCGCCCCAAATCATCCAAATCTACTTGAGCCAAACTAGCTTTCTTAAAACTGGCTGGCAGATTGATTAACTTGAGACGGTTCTTAATAGCCGCTTCTTTTTCAGCCGCGATTAGTTCAGGAGTTTCTTCATAAGAAACATCCGCATAGCCATGATTCATAACCAAAATAGGCTTGTAGCCTTTGGCAATATAATCCGTATCCCCACGGAGAAACTTGTCACGCTCTGTAATATACTGATTAAACTTGGAGATACTGCGATTCAATTCCTCTGGAGTAAGGGATTTTTGCTGGATAAAGGCCGCAACATCAGGGTCCTTCATGATTTTCTGGACCAAATCTTGATAATGAAGACGGCTAGGTTGACGTTTGAGTACGTCTCCGACACTTTCCATCTAATCTCCTCCTTTTTCTAATCGAGCTAATAGTTCTTGTTTCTTACGTTCTAGTTCCAGACGAGTTTCCTCGCTGGTTTCATTCTTATAATCTGGATTGCTCCACTTGGGTACATTGGACTTGGTAGGATTGGGTTTACTGCTTTTTTGAGCCTGATTCTTTTGCCCACGCTCACGGATGCGTAAGACTGCCTCTTCTGCCGAATGAATCTTTTGATAGGCATAGTCATTGGCCACCTTCATGGCATATTTCTCATTGATGTTTGCCGAATCCACCTTATTAAAGGTCAATAAGAGAATGATATTAATAACTTCGTCCAGCAAGCCCAAGCCAGCCATCTGTTGCAAGAGTTCTCTTTCTGTTTGGGTAATGGTTCCCTTGCGTGTTTGCTTGATTTCTGCCAAGAACTGCAGGGCAGTTTTACTTTTGGCTTCTTTGATAATGGTCGTTTCCTTAGGACTAAAGTCAGAGGAAACAGGTTTTTGAGCGATTTTTTCCCGCATTCGTTTGGTTGAAATAACCTGGGAAACAGCTGTTGACTTGGCCAATTGATAGGTCTCAAACCAAGTCCATTTCTTCTCCTCGGCGATGGCAAAGAGGTTTAAGACATCGGACTGCTCATCCGCAAAGCGAAGCCCATCTCGAGCCATCAGCTGACGAAAATGGTCCAAGTCAAAATCGTTGGCCACTTTCTTCTTGAGATCAAGGTCTTCTTGACTTCCCAGTTCTGCCAAGTCTGGAAAGACTTGATTGAGTGAGACAGGTATTTCTTCTCCCTCAGCACTCTCAACTTTCAAATCCTCCACAGCTGCATCACCAATCTTTTTCTCTAAAAGTCTACGATAAACAGGATGCTCCAAGAAATCTTGACTTGAAAGAGGAGCATGGAGGGCTAACTGATAAACATCCCCCTTTTGATAGAGGGTTAAAAGATTAAAAGCAGATAGGATTTTCAAGGATTTTATCAATCTATCCATTCCAAAGTTAAGATGGTTGAGAATGCCTGAAAAAAGATATTCCTTTATACCATTATCCCAAAAACTAATGGTATAAAGATAAAGGCTCAGCGCCTCCTGACCGATAATCGGGAGGTAGCACTGTACCAGAGATGAGGTATCTTGCGACACCCGATTATTCTTTAGATAAGAAAAACGGTCAATTGGCTTCATTTATCTTTCCTTTTTCTTTTTAGAGGACTGGGTGATTTGTTGGAGCAGGCTCTCTAGCTCACTCACATCCTTAAAACTACGATAGACACTGGCAAAACGTACATAGGTAATCTCATCTAACTCAGCCAACTCCTCCATGACGAGTGAACCAATGTCCTCACTTTGAATTTCATTTTCATTTCGACCACGGAGTTTCTGTTCGATACGATTGACTACCATGTTGATTTCATCACTTGACACAGGACGTTTCTGGGCTGAACGGATAATTCCATTAAAGATTTTATCTCTGGAGAATTGTTCCCGTGTGCCATCTTTTTTAACAACCACTAAGGTTCTTTCTTCTACTCGTTCGTAGGTTGTAAAACGGTGCTGGCATTCGTCGCACTCACGTCTTCTACGAATAGTGTTCCCTTCTTCTGCTTGGCGACTATCGATAACACTTGACTTGGTAGCCCCACATTTTGGACAACGCATCCTTTCCCTCCTTATCGTTTTCTTTTCATTATACCATTTTTTAAACGATTCCCAAAACAATTCTTCTTTTTGCTTGACAAGTTTTTTGTTTTGTTGTATTATTTAATTAAGACAAAGAGATAAAAGAAAGGAGACCAAGATGTCCTGGACATTTGACAACAAAAAACCCATCTATTTACAGATTATGGAGAAAATCAAGCTTCAAATTGTTTCCCATACACTGGAACCCAATCAACAACTTCCAACTGTGCGAGAGCTGGCTAGCGAGGCGGGTGTCAATCCAAACACCATCCAAAGAGCCTTGTCAGACCTCGAACGAGAAGGATTTGTCTACAGCAAGCGCACAACTGGACGATTTGTGACTGAAGATAAAGAGCTGATCGCCCAATCGCGCAAACAATTATCAGAAGAAGAATTGGAACACTTCGTTTCCTCCATGACCCATTTTGGCTATGAAAAAGAAGAACTACCAGGCGTAGTTGGCGATTATATTAAAGGAGTTTAAGCCTATGTCATTACTAGCATTTGAAAATGTATCCAAATCTTATGGAGCAACCCCAGCCCTTGAAAATGTTTCTCTTGACATTCCAGCTGGAAAAATTGTTGGTCTCCTTGGGCCAAACGGTTCAGGAAAAACAACCCTGATTAAACTAATCAATGGCCTCTTACAACCAGATCAAGGACGTGTCCTCATCAACGACATGGACCCAAGCCCAGCAACCAAGGCTATCGTAGCTTATTTGCCGGATACGACCTATCTAAATGAGCAAATGAAGGTCAAGGAAGCCCTAACCTACTTTAAGACCTTCTATAAAGATTTCAATCTTGAACGCGCCCATCATCTACTTGCAGACCTGGGCATTGATGAAAATAGTCGTCTCAAAAAACTATCAAAAGGAAACAAGGAAAAGGTACAACTGATTTTGGTTATGAGCCGTGATGCTCGTCTCTATGTTCTGGACGAACCTATTGGTGGAGTGGATCCAGCAGCCCGTGATTATATCCTCAATACCATTATCAATAACTACTCACCAACTTCTACCGTTTTGATTTCTACCCACTTGATTTCTGATATCGAGCCAATCTTGGATGAAATTGTCTTCCTTAAGGATGGAAAAGTCGTCCGTCAAGGTAATGTAGATGATATTCGCTATGAGTCAGGTGAATCCATTGACCAACTCTTCCGTCAGGAATTTAAGGCCTAAGCAAAGGAGATTATTATGTTTTGGAATTTAGTTCGCTATGAATTTAAAAATGTTAACAAGTGGTATTTAGCCCTCTACGCTGCTGTGCTAGTCCTTTCTGCCCTTATCGGGATACAAGCACAGACCTATAACAATCTACCTGTCAAAGAAAGTCAACTTACTATGCTACTTTTTCTATCTACTGTCTTTGGGGGGCTGATGATTACACTGGGGATTTCAACCATTTTCTTAATCATTAAACGCTTCAAAGGTAGTGTCTATGACCGACAAGGTTATCTGACTTTGACCTTGCCAGTATCTGAGCACTATATCATCACAGCTAAACTAGTCGGTGCCTTTATCTGGTCTATTGTCAGCACTACTGTACTAGCAATCAGTGCTTTCATTGTTCTGACCCTTACGGCTCCAGATTGGTTTGCAACTTCTGACTTGATTCCATTTATAGAAACACACCTTCCTCAACTCTCTCTTATGGGAGTATCCTTTCTACTAAATACTATTTCTGGAATCCTCTGCATCTACTTGGCTATTTCCATTGGACAGCTTTTCAATGAATA
Source organism: Streptococcus sp. 27098_8_86 (assembly GCF_041432595.1). Taxonomy (GTDB): domain Bacteria; phylum Bacillota; class Bacilli; order Lactobacillales; family Streptococcaceae; genus Streptococcus; species Streptococcus pneumoniae_F. The sequence goes on along the minus strand of NZ_JAPVZW010000003.1, from coordinate 91,290 downwards.
CCGTACCGCACTGTCAATTGTAGCCTACATTGGTATCCAAATCGTCGTTGGTTTTATTGAACTCTTCTATCGTTCTAACCCTGGTTTCTACTTCCCATCAACCACAGGAGGAGCTGATCAGTTCCAGATGGGTATTATCATGACTATTCTGGAAGAAGTTATTCTTATAGCCATCTACTATCTAGGAACTTATCACATTTTGAAAAATAAGGTTAATTTGCAATAAAAAATGCCCAGCTAAAAAGCTGGGTTTTGATTTAACTCAATATCAAACTGGCTACGATAGGGCTGACAAAGACATAGAGAATACCGGTAACACCGATAGCCAAGCCACCCATAGCTCCTGCTACAGAGCCGTATCGAAAGGCTGTTCCCGTTCCGACTGCATGGCCTGTTCCTCCAAGGGAAAGACCAACAGCTACTGGGTCGTCAATTTTCAACCACTTCAAAAGGGTTGGTCCGATAACACTGGTTAAAATCCCAGTCGCCACTACAACCACCAAGGTCACGGTCGTCAAACCTTGCAATTTTTCTGTGATTCCCACTGCCATAGCGGTTGTTACTGACTTAGGAAAGAGAGAAATTGCTAGGAAAAAGTCCATGCCAAAAATCTTTGCCACAAGGGCTGTGAAAGAGGTATTGACCACTACCGCCAGCAAACTACCAAAGAGAATACTCCGAGCATGGTGCTTCATCAAGTGAAAACTCTTATAAAGCGGAATCCCTAGAGCCACGGTCGATGGGACAATCAAGTTGTTCAGATAAACCCCACCTTGGTAGTAATCTTGGTAAGAAATACCCGTCACTTTTAGAAAGATGATAATGAAAACAGCTGACAAAAGCAAGGGCGTTGTCAATGGATGGGGAAAACGTCTGTAAATCAGCATTCCCACTAGATAAGCTAGGATAGACAGGGCAAGCCCAAACAGGGGATTGGAAACAAATTCACTCATTTGGCATCTCCTTTCTCATAATCTCCCTCAAACCGTCTCTTGATAAACTGAACTACCAAGGCAATAATGATAATATTGATAACAGCTGCAAAAAAGACAATCAAAACAATGGGCAAGAGATAAGGAGCAATCACATCAAACTTCTCCATGATTCCCACTGCTGGTGGCAAAAAGAGAATGGTCATATTGGCCAGCAAGAAATTCCCCACCATATTGACATGCCTAGTTCTCAGCCACTTGAATTGTAAGGCTAGAAAGAGAATAATCAAACCGATAATACTGCCTGGGATGGGCAAATGAAAGAAACTAGAGATCCCCTCTCCGATTAGAGAAATCACAAAGAGAATCATTAATTGAACATATAATTTCATCCTAAACTCCACGAAATAGACTTCTTGCATACCAGTTTACTCTTTTTTCAGAAAATTTCAAGGAAATGCACAAGGGATGATGAAAATTAGAAATGGAAAGGGGATACAAACAATTCTTGACTTGTGAAAACAGTGTAATTTAGGATAAAAGATGCCTGCGTCCTTCTTGCCAGCATTCTTGAAAAGTAGTATAATTATTGCATGCGCAATCATCTTGTGATACAGAGACTGTCCGTGAATGGACTTTCTTCTATTTATAACTCTAAAAAGAAAGGAGATACTATGACCTACTTGGAAAAATGGTTTGACTTCAATCGGCGTCAGAAAGAAATTGAAAGTCTCTTGGAAGAGACAATTGCCCAGCAGAGCGAGCAAAGTCTGACCTTGAAAGAGTTCTACCTCCTCTACTATCTGGACTTGGCTCAAGAAAAATCTCTACGCCAGATTGACCTGCCAGATAAACTTCATCTGAGCCCGAGCGCTGTTTCTCGGATGGTGGCTCGCTTGGAAGCCAAAAATTGCGGTCTACTTAGTCGCAGGTGTTGTGATCAAGATAGGCGCTCTAGCTTTATCTGCCTGACAGGTGATGGGCAAAAGACACTGGCCACACTACAAAAGGCTGTCGAAGAAAGCTTGGAAACTGGTTTGGATCTCTTGATTTAAGATGATTTTAGAAAAAAGTTGCGTGCGCAATCATTTTTCTTGACATTCTCTTTTACAAGGAGTAAAATAAAGTCATCATTAAACAAAGGAGTTTTTAAAATGATTGAAATTACCTATCTAGATGCCAGTAAGAACGAAAGAACTGTGACTTTCGAATCTTATGAAGACTTTGATCGTTCACAACAAGCTTGCCTTATCGGCGTCGCAGACTACTACCCTGTCCAAAAATTAACTTACAACGGTCATGATTTGGACTACCATGGGACTTATGGAGACGTCTTCTTCTATCTCATGAAACAAGATTTAAGCCAATATAACTAAAAAAGGAGAAATACAATGGCAAAAGCAATTACAGATGCAACATTCGAACAAGAAACAAAAGACGGTTTGGTCTTGGTAGACTTCTGGGCAACTTGGTGTGGTCCATGTCGTATGCAAGGTCCAATCTTGGATAAATTGTCTGAAGAACTTTCAGAAGATGTTTTGAAAATCGTTAAAATGGACGTTGATGAAAATCCAAACACAGCTCGTGCTTTTGGAATCATGTCTATCCCAACCCTTCTCTTCAAAAAAGACGGCCAAGTTGTGAAACAAGTTGCTGGTGTTCACACAGCAGAACAAATCAAGGCCATCGTTGCTGAATTGAGCTAATCACATTAGAGACCAAGTACTTTCTTTGGTCTCTTTTTTCTTGCCCTTTGCCATTTTTCAAAAAATATGCTAGACTGTAGGTAGAATATTACGATGTTTGGGACATGCCATCGCTAAAAAAAACCTCTACTTGGTATTTTTTAGCTCCCTCAAGGGAGCTTTTTGCGTGCTCTGAACATTTCCCATTTCGGAAGGAGTACTATGAAACGTCAATCAGCCTTGGTCGTCTTTAGTGGCGGTCAAGATTCTACAACTTGCCTCTTTTGGGCTAAAGAACACTATGAAACGGTCGAAGCCGTTACCTTTGCCTACGGCCAACGCCATCATCTCGAAATTCAAGTCGCTAGAGAAATCGCTGAGGAACAGGGCATTCGTCATCACATCCTAGATATGTCTCTGCTGGGGCAAATCACTGAAAATGCCCTGACTTCTGATCTAGAGATTGAGCAAAAAGAGGGGGAGGTTCCCAATACCTTTGTTGACGGTCGCAACCACCTCTTTCTATCCTTTGCGGCAGTTCTTGCTAAGCAACGAGGGATTAAAGATATCGTAACAGGTGTCTGCGAGACAGACTTCTCAGGCTACCCCGATTGTCGAGATGTCTTTGTCAAATCCCTTAATGTTACCCTCAACCTTGCTATGGATTACGACTTTGTTATCCAAACACCTCTCATGTGGTTAGACAAGGCTGAAACTTGGGAATTAGCCGACCAACTCGGTGCCTTTGACTATGTCCGTGAAAAGACCTTAACCTGCTACAACGGGATTATTGGAAGTGGCTGCGGAAATTGCCCAGCCTGCCATCTACGTCAGCATGGTCTAGATGTTTATCTCTCACAGAAAGGAGAGGACTAATGTTTTTTGCACCCAAAGAAATCAAACAGGAAACTGGGGAGTCTCTTGTCTACAATCCTCACAGAACCTTGGTATCAAAAGAATTTACTTTTGATGCTGCCCACCACCTCTTTCACTATGAGGGAAAATGTAAATCCCTGCACGGCCACACCTATCATCTGCAGATTGCTGTCAGTGGATTTTTAGATGAACGTGGCATGACCTACGATTTCGGAGATATCAAAGCGATCTACAAGAACTACTTAGAGCCTCACTTGGATCATCGCTATCTCAATGAAACCCTGCCCTATATGAACACTACTGCTGAAAATATGGTTTACTGGATTTTCCAAACCATGAACCAAGAGTTGCCAGACGAGCGCGGTCTCCGTTTGGAATACGTTCGCCTCTATGAGACTCCGACTGCCTTTGCAGAGTTTAGACGGGAGTGGTTAGATGACTAGGGAACGTGTCCTCAAACTACCAGTTCTGGAAATTTTTGGACCAACCTTTCAAGGTGAAGGCCGTGCAATTGGGCAAAAAACCATGTTTGTCCGTACTGCAGGTTGCGACTACCACTGCGACTGGTGTGATTCTGCCTTTACATGGGATGGCTCTGAAAAACCAACTCGCATGACAGCTGATGAAGTAATCGCTGAGTTAGATAAACTAGGAAGCTATGACTACGTCACCCTATCTGGGGGAAATCCTGCTATCCTAGCTGCCAATATGGCTCAACTGGTCACCAAACTCAAGGAACGTGGTGTCACTCTTGCTGTTGAGACCCAAGGCTCCCGCTGGCAAAATTGGTTAAAAGACATCGACCAGGTCACTCTCAGTCCCAAACCTCCTTCATCCAAGATGGAAGTCAACTTTGAGACCCTGGACTTTATCGTTTCCCAACTTGATCCAGACAAGGTCACCTTTAAAATCCCTGTCTTTGACGATGCAGATTTGGCCTTTGCCAGAGGCATACAAGAACGCTACCAACCAGATGTTCTCTTCTTATCAGCAGGAAATCCTGAGCCCAAGGCCACAGGCAATATTGTCCAAGACCAACTGGACCGTCTCAAAGAACTCTGGGAACGCATCGCTGCTGACGATAGCTGGGGCAATGTCCGCGTCCTTCCTCAACTCCATACCCTCCTCTACGATAACAAACGTGGTGTTTAAAATTAGAAAGAAAAAATCATGTCACAACAAGAAGAAATGAAAAACCTAAGCCTACTAGGCAACAAAGAAACCAACTACATTTTCGAATATCAACCAGAAGTCCTGGAATCCTTTGACAATCGTCATGTGGAAAATGACTATTTCATCAAATTTAACTGTCCTGAATTTACCTCACTTTGCCCAATCACTGCTCAGCCAGACTTTGCAACCATCTATATTTCCTACATTCCTGACAAGCTCTGTGTTGAGTCAAAATCCCTCAAACTCTACCTCTTTAGCTACCGAAACCACGGAGATTTCCACGAAAACTGTATCAATACCATCGGGAAAGACTTGGTCAACTTGCTAGACCCTCGCTATTTGGAAGTCTGGGGAAAATTCACTCCGCGCGGTGGCATTTCAATCGACCCCTACTACAACTACGGTAAGCCTGGAACTAAGTATGAAGGCTTGGCAGAACAACGCCTCTTCCAACACGACCTTTATCCAGAGAAAATTGACAACCGTTAAACTCATACTCAATGAAAATCAAATAGCAAACTAGGAAGCTAGCCGCAAGTTGCTCAAAGCACTGCTTTGAGGTTGCAGATGAAACTGACGAAGTCAGCTCAAAATACTGTTTTGAGGTTGCAGATGGAAGCTGACGTGGTTTAAAGAGATTTTCGAAGAGTATCATACGAAAAAGCCCTGTTCCTCGAGATGAGGAGCAAGGCTTTTTGAGTTTCAATTATTCTTCTGTTCCAAGGAAGTTTTTCGCAACAAGAGCTGCAAGAACTCCACCAACGATTGGCGCAAGGATGAAAATCCAAACTTGTTGAAGGGCTGCGCCACCTACCAAGACAGCTGGTGCCAAGCTACGAGCTGGGTTTACTGAAAGTCCAGTGATGTTCAATCCTACAAGAATCATCGCCATCAATGACAAACCAATTACCAAACCAGCAATCGCACCATTGCCCTTGCTTGCTGATGTCACAGTCATGATAACCAAGACAAACAAGAAAGTTGCGATGACTTCAAACAAGAATCCACCAAAGACAGTGACACCGTTTGCCAAGGCATTTTCACCAAGACTTGCAGTTGACATACCTGAGTTAGCCAAGAGGAAGAATACCGCGCCAGAAGCGATGAAGGCTCCAACAACTTGTCCAAGGATGTAGTTGACAAGGTCTTTTGATGACAAGCGTTTGTTTACAAACATAGCAATCGAAACAGCTGGGTTCAAGTGAGCCCCTGAAACAGTTCCGATTGAGAAAGCTGCAACCACGATTGCCAGACCAAAGGCAAAGGCAATCCCTAGGTGACCAAGGCCATTTCCAAAAACAACGGCTCCTGTTCCGATGAACACAAGCATGAACGTACCGATTAACTCAGCGACAAATTTTTTCATTCTCTTTCTCCTTTTTTCAAAACTAGATACTAGTCTATCAAAAGAGGGAAAGGGTTTCAAGAAAATTGATTGGAAATTTCGTATCAGTTGCAATACTGTTTTCAAAAATTGTATATTTTTAATGTATTGCAATTAGTTGTAAATCTCTATATTTGATGGTTATACTATACTGAATAAAATAGGAGTTTATATTAATCTTTTTAAAAAGCACAGAACTCTCTATTTAATCCATTCCCCATTGTAATTGACATGATATCCATCAGGTGTAGTTGTATTGACTGCTAAAGCACCAGAACTGTAAGCATAATACCATTTCCCTGAAACAGCGAACCATCCTGTTTGCATAGAGCCTGAGTTATTCAAATAGTACCATGAGCCACTTGATTTGACCCATCCTGTTTGCATATCCCCTGAACCACTGAGATAATACCACGAACTACCTGATTGAACCCATCCAGTCTGCATCCAGCCCGAGCGATCAAAATGATACCATTTTCCATTAATTAGTTCCCATCCATTGGATGTATAGGAACCATTGTTATGTCTATACCACCAACGACCAGATGATTGAATCCAACTTCCTTTGGAAGCAAGTCTTACTTTTAATGCTTCAGATACTTTGATGTATTCTTTCTTAGCAGCTTCCTTTTTAACTTTTGCATTGTTTAGTTTAGCATTTGCATTTTCAAGTGCTTTTTTAGATTCCTCAAGCTTCTGTTTAGAGATCATCAAACTTTTTTTAGCTTCCTCGAGTTTTCTTGGAGCATTTTTGAGAGCAAGGACATGTTGTTTCGCCTTCAACAAATCATTTTTAGCATTGACTAATGACTGTTCCTCATTCTTACTAGCATGAGATTTATTATTTTTGATTGCTTTCAATCGATTTAGTTCAGATTCTTGCTTCGAAAGTTCAGATTTAGCAAGATTTAACTTTGTTTGTTGTTTGCTCAACTCAGATTTAGCAGATTTTAAAACGTTTAACTTGGACTGATTTTGTTTTGTTAAGTCTGCAAGACGTTTTTTAGTTTTATCCAGATTTTTTTGATCTGTATTCAATGTTGTTTTAGCAATTGTAAGATTTTTGTTTAGCGATGAAATTTTATCCCTCATTAAAGTTTCTTCGTTTTTTTGTTTTCGATTGAAACTATCCAGAGCCTCTTTAGCTTTTATATAAGCTGGATTTTTAGGATGTGTGTTTTCATTCCAAACATAACGGAAAGTTGTCTTCGGTAAAAATTTTACACGTTTACCGTTAAAATAAAATTCACTATGGTCTGGATCACCATCTTTATTTTCTGCTCTGGCTAAAAAATATGAACTGCTTGGATTATAATAATAGGTCTTACCGTTATAAACATAGCTTCTTTTTTCAGATGGGCTAATCACTGTTGGTAATGTATCATAAACACCTTTCGCTTCACTAATAAAAGTCATTACACCATAATTTCCAAAAGTTGTTTTTTTACTTGACGATGCTCCAAGAGCAAATCCAGTTCCTGATGCAGCAAGCAAGGGAATTCTATGGCCATAGTTAAAAGTATTTGCTTCTTTCGGAGTTGATGCGCCATATAATGATGCATTACTATAATCATTAAAGTAAGATAGAAGCTCTTTATAAGCAAGTTCTTTTTCACTCAATCGACTCTTTTCTGGAACTGAACCAGCTGTAGCATTTTCTGTTGCATCCTTAAAACCAAAATCTTGATTTTTTAGTTTTGTATCATGTGACAGTTTATCATTTGCCACCATTTCATCTGCCCTAGCTTTTCCATATTTCAAAGCCTTTTCAGTCACAGGTGGCACTGGAATATCAATGCCATTTATTCTCCGCAACTCGATTAAGTAGTTACGAACGTATTCAGAAACTTTCTTATAATCAACCACATGAGGAGTATGGATATCATCCTTAGATTTTACAACAATTGTTTCTGTTCTTTCACCACTAAAATTCACATCTTCGTTCGCAGCAACATAATTGGTCTTACCATCTCTTCCTACGAAAGTTTTTTCATCAAGTGGAGGAGTCTTAGACTCACTTTCACTAACAGAATTTGATTTAATCTCATGAGAAACCGTTACTGTATGGAACTCATCCCCAGCAGATTTTAAATTCTTTTCAAGAGTAGAACGTGTCTTATTTCCTCTTTCTATAAGCGCTTTTCGTTCTTGCTCTGTTTTTGATACTGAACTCGCTAAAGAACTTACTTTATTTTGGTTGGCTTTCACTTTCGCATCCAATTTCTCAGTTGCTTGTTGAATCTCGCGTAGTGTATTCCAATCAAAAGCTTTCTCTGCTTCTGTTACTTTATTTTGTGCTTTTTTTACATCAACTGCTCTCTGAGCAACTTGAGTTTTTACCTTATTAACAACTGTTTCTTGTTTTTCAACACTTGCTTGGGCTTGTTTCTCATCTTGTTTTGCCCCTGCCAACCTATCTTCAGTTTTCTTGACAGTTACTTGTTTGGCTACAAGATCCTTTTCTACATTTTTAATTTTTTCAGGACTAGCTTGTTTAGCAAATTTTTGTGCTTGTTTCAAAGCATCATCAGCTTTGTTCTTATTTGTCACAGTAGATGTATACTCTTGTTGCATTTTATCAACAAGCTTCTGAGCATTTTTTTCTTCCTCAATTGTTTGATTCAGTTTTATTTCCGCATTTTTTACATCAGATTCTGAAACGTCAGCATCCTTTTTAGTTTCTGATTGGTTAACAGTTGACTTAGTCGAATGTTTATTTACAACCTCATCAGCTTGTGCATGACCATTAAAAGCAGTTACCATTGCAGTTGCAACGCCCAAACCAATCAACACTTGTTCCTTTTTCATAAAATCACCCTTTCTTTAAAATATTTACCTTATCTATACAAATCATATTATTTATATTTTACAAATAATCTTCTCTAGCCATAAATAGATTCAATTTTCTTTATAGCTTGCTCTCTCAATTAAATACAATCTGATAGAAAATGAAGTAATTAACTATCAATACTAGTTCTATAGCAAGTTCAAATTTAACATCACGACCTTCAACGACATTTTTGAAAATAGCTATAGTTAAGCTAAATAGAATGACGCTTAACAAACTCATAAACATCATTCTAGAACAACCTTTCTATTCCCCTTACTCTCCCAACTGGGCGCTGTAGGAGATAATCTGGTCAACTGTATCTGATAAGAACTGGATGGTATCACGGAGTGGTTTGTCTGTTGAAATATCAGCACCGATAATCATAGCTGACTCAAGTGGTGTCTTGCTACCTCCTGATTTGAGGAGATTGAGCCAATCTTCAGCTCCAGTTTCTGAATGTTTCAGATGGAGGTAACCTGCAGTCGAGATGACTAGTCCTGCTGAGTAGGTGTAGCTATACAAGCCCATATAATAGTGAACTTGACGCATCCAAGTCAAAGCTGCATCATCATCGATTTCAATGGCATCTCCCCAGAAATCGGTCAAAACTTCCTTCATAATGCTGTTAAGTTTACTTGCTCCAAAGGTCTCCCCTTCTTCAATCAATGTATAAACCTTACGCTGGAAGGCTGCTTCCAAGAGGTGGGTGATGAAATTATGGAAGTAGGTATCTGTCAAACGGTGAGCCAGAGCGAAGCGTTTTTGACGTGGGTCGTCAGATTGGTGCTCCAAGTAGTCACTGAGGAGCAATTCATTGAAGGTCGAAGGCGCTTCGACATAGTAGGTCGACATGTGGGCGTTGAAGTAGCTTTGGTGATTGTCTGAGAAAATGAATTGACCAGAATGCCCGATTTCATGAATCAAAGTATAGACATCACTCAAACGACCTGTCCAGCTCATGAGAACATAAGGATGCACACGATATGGGTCCGCTGCATAGCCACCAGAATCCTTGCCACTATTGGCAGCAAAGTCCACCCAGCGCTCTTCTTGATAGCGAGCAACTTCCTGACAATATTCTTGTCCCAAAGGTTCTACTGACTTCATGACCAAATCATAGGCGTCGTCAATGGTCACTTGAGGATTCAGGGCGCTGTCCAAGTCCAATTTCCAGTCTGCAAAGGTCATCTTTTCAAGACCATTTACCTTGGCAACATGCTTGAGATATCTCTGAGCAACGGGCGCAAAATCCTTCATGATGAGGTCAATCTGACGATCAAACATAGCACGGTCCACTTCTTGCTCAGCTAGAAGATAATCAAAGACTGAGTCGTAGCCCTTCATATCTGCCAGTAGTTTTTCAGACTTGACTTGGGCTAGATAGGCTGCTGCAGCCGTATTTTGGTGCTTACGAAGACCTTCTGAGAAGGAACGGAAAGATTTCTCACGAACCTCAGCATCCTCATGGTTTTGGTAGAAGTTCTCATAAGTCACAAAGCTGTTTTTGTAGGTCTTGCCATGGGCTTCAAAGTCAGCCATTTCAAAATCCCCAGCTCGCATCTTAGTGTAAATATCCTGCGGACTGTAGAAAACTTCACCGAGATTGGTCAAGGCCTTCTCCACATCTGCTCCAAGATAGTGGGCTTTTTTGATTTTGGCCTGACGAATGGCAGCTGTTAAATGTGGCAATTTACCCAAACGATCCAAGACTTCCTCGTCTGCTGCCACCAGGGCATCGTCAAAGAAGGTCAAGGCTACGCTAGCATCTGTTTCAAATTCCATCCCAGCTTGGGCAATGTTGGCAAATTCTTCATTGCTATAGTCTGTCGTCTGAGGCATAAAGCCATAGTTACCAATATGGCTCATCTGAATGTAAATTTGTTCCAATTCCTCAAAGGCCTTCTCAAAATCCTCAAAAGTATGAAGATTGCCCTTGTAATCACGGCTAAATTGGTTGATGTCTTCGCGAGCTTTCTCGATTGCACGTAAGAAATCCTCACGGTCTTGGTATAGGGCTGTTAAATCCCAAAGTTCCTTCTCTGGAAATTCTGAACGGTGTTTTTGTTCCATTTTCTTCCTCTTATTTCTCTAATTCTAATAAAACACTAAGGGCTGATAAAGCGTAAAGTGGTGCTGTTTCTGCTCGCAAAATACGAGGACCAAGTCCTGCTAAGACTGCTCCCTTAGTTTCGAAACTCTCAATTTCTGCAGGTGACAGGCCACCTTCTGGACCAAAGATAAAGAGCAGTTTTGCTCCTTTTTCAAGACCAGCGACTGCTTGTAAAAGCGCAGCGGATTCTCCTTCTTTTGCCGACTCTTCATAAGCCACTACGATTCGGTCAAATTGGTCAAGTTGAGCTAGAAAGTCTGATTTTTTCTCGAAAAGCTGGATACTTGGGACAATATTACGCTTGCTTTGCTCGGCTGCTCCAAGGGCGATTTTTTCTAGTTTTTCAACCTTTTTACCCAACTTCTTGCCATCCCACTTGGCAACGGACCAAGCAGCAGGAAAGGCCCAGATTTGACTGGCACCCAGTTCTGTTACTTTTTGAGCGATGAACTCCAGCTTGTCTCCCTTGGGAAATCCAGATGCGATGGTCACTTGGACGGGCAGTTCCACATTGTCAGCTAATTCTTGGACCAATTCAAACTGACGAGATTCCACATCCAACACGCGCGCCAAGCGCTTGATGCCATCATCAAAAACTAAGGTAACCTCATCATTTTCCTTCAAGCGCATAACCTGAAACATATGCTTGCTAGTTTCCATATCCTCAATGATAATAGGAGAGATTGCACTACCTTTGACAAAATACTGCTGCATGCTAGCCTCCAATCACACCTGAAATATCCTTTGTCTTCTTGAAAACGCAGGCATTCCATTCCCCTTGAATCATATGGGTTTCAAGGAAAAATCCAGCTGACTCAGCCGACTCGCGCACCATGTTCCACTTATCCTTGATAATGCCACTCATGATGAGGTAACCTTCATCTTTGACCAAACGATAAGCATCATCCGTCAGATGAATGAGGATATCCGCCAAGATATTAGCCACGATGACATCTGCCTCAATCTCAACACCTTTGAGCAAGTCTCCTGCCGCTACATGGATGTTTTCCATACCAGGGTTGAGCTCAATATTTTCCCGAGCGACCCGAACTGCCACATCATCTAGGTCATAGGCGAAAATTTCCTTGGCACCAAGTAGCGAGCTAGCAATGGAAAGAACCCCTGATCCAGTCCCCACATCTAGCACTGTTTCCCCACCACGAAGAACCTGTTCCAAGGCAAAAAGGCTCATCTTGGTAGTTGGGTGGGTTCCTGTCCCGAAGGCCATACCAGGATCTAGCTTGATAATCTTTTCCCCAGCAGTCGCCTCATAGTCTGTCCAAGAGGGAACGATGGTCAAATCATGAGTGATACGAGCTGGTTCATAGTATTTCTTCCAGTTGTCTGCCCAGTCTTCCTCAGCCAAGGCAGTCGTCCCCATTTTGACCTCTCCCAAATCCATAAAATCTGTCAATTCTGCTAAGCGGGCCTGCAAGTCCGCCTCAACCACTGCTACATCAACCGTTTCAGGGTAGTAGGCGGTCACAACGATTTCTTCTTGTTGCTCGACCTCTGGGAAAATCTCGCCAAAGCGGTCAACATTTCCCACATAGTCCATGCTGTCTTCAATCGCAACACCTTGCGCTCCTAGCTCAATCAAGAGATTGGAGACCAGCTCCTCTCCCTCACGCTTCACTGTAACTTTTAATTCTTGCCATGTTTCCATTTTGTATTTTCCTTATTCTTCTTAAATTCTTCAATCACATCTGTATAGTGTTCTTTCATTGCGCTATGAATCTGCTGTTTAAAAATACCAAACATAAGATAATAAACAAATAGAACAATTCCTGAAAGCAGTAGCAAAAATAAAAAATGTACTGAAAGGGGCAGTACGAGACCTTCACCACTTAGTAAGGGTATAACAAGCATTAATACCCAAATAACAGCCGTAGAAATCCCAGCTACTTTCATACCTCTTTCTCTTATCTTCTTTAACTTTAAATATTCTATATAAATGAATGTAGCTTCCTCTCTAGAATATTGTCCAGTTTCTAGCTTACGCTTAACTTCTTTATTCAACGTGGTTGTTGCAATCGCAAAAATCATTCTTTTCCTCCAAATAATTTCTCACTCTATCTTGTAACTGAGGTACAACTTGACTGGAACTAAGAAACTCCTCCACATTCATGAGCTGATAACCCTGTCCTTCGTCGCCAAAGATGATACTATCAAACTGTTCCTGAGCCAACTTTCCAACTAAAAAAACGGATTTCTTCCCCTCAAAAAGCATACTTGGGTAAACCTTACTCCAAAGCAGACAATCTTCAGTTAGATGAATTCCCAGTTCTTCATAAACTTCACGCGCTACACACTCAAAAGGACTTTCATCGCCTTCACGTCCACCACCGGGCAGTTCCCACATATTGGGCCAGGGAATGCTTGCCTTATCATCGCGTAAGATAGTCAAGAGCTTATCCCCACAAAACAAAGCAATCTTACAGCCTGTGAAATCAGAAATTTCTATTTCCATGTCAAACTCCTAGTATCTCGGATAAGGATAAAATTCTCCCTCTTCCAAGCCGACTTTTCCTTCTTCAAAGACTTCTTGGTTCCATTCCATGACAAATTCTTCTGCTTCTGGGTCTTCCAAAAAATCCATGAGGGCATCTAGTCCAACCTCGGCAGTATCTTTAAGGAATAGCGCAAAATAAGCTAAAAATTCACGAGAAAATCCTTTTTTAGGTAGGTAAGGAATGACCGTCAAATAGTCTTCTGCATTGACTGTTGATTTGGCAGGATTGTAAAAAAGCACTGCTTCTTCAAAGAGAATGTCGTCTGATGACACCTCCCCATCCTCATCCACCATCTCCACACCTGCAGCATTTTGCGCTTCCAATAGAAAACTCACTTCAACCGCGTGGTTGCGCTTGTCCCAACTAATCTCAAAGTCAAAGGGAAAATTCTTCTCCAACTCTTCCTCTAAAACATCTAAAAATCCATATGTTGCCATTTTGTCCTCTTTCTATGCGACTCTTAAATCGCCCCGATTGCTCGGAAATATGCTAAAATAGATACTACCATCTTACCACATATACATCAGAAAATCCACGTTAGAAAGGACTGCTATGCCAGACAATCTCGCGCTTCGCATGCGCCCTAAAACCATCGACCAGGTCATTGGTCAGGAGCATCTGGTTGGACCTGGAAAAATTATCCGCCGTATGGTGGAGGCCAACCGCCTGTCCTCCATGATTCTCTATGGACCTCCGGGAATCGGCAAGACCAGCATTGCCTCGGCCATCGCTGGGACTACTAAGTATGCCTTTCGAACTTTCAATGCTACAGTTGATAGTAAAAAGCGATTGCAAGAAATTGCGGAAGAGGCTAAATTCTCTGGTGGTCTCGTCCTATTACTAGACGAGATTCATAGACTAGATAAAACCAAGCAAGACTTCCTCTTGCCTCTCTTGGAAAGTGGACTAGTCATCATGATTGGGGCTACAACTGAAAATCCTTTCTTCTCTGTCACTCCTGCCATTCGTAGCCGTGTTCAAATTTTTGAGTTGGAACCTCTGTCTAACCAAGACGTCAAAGAGGCCCTGCAGATAGCTCTAAGTAACCCTGAGCGTGGTTTTGATTTCCCAGTAGAACTAGATGAGGATGCGCTGGATTTCATCGCGACCTCTACAAACGGAGACCTGCGCTCTGCCTTCAACTCACTGGACTTGGCGGTTCTTTCTACCCCTGAGAATGACGAGGGCATCCGCCATATCACGCTTGACATCATGGAAAATAGTCTTCAGAGAAGCTACATCACTATGGACAAGGATGGAGATGGACACTATGATGTTCTATCTGCCCTGCAAAAGTCTATCCGTGGCTCGGATGTAGATGCCAGTCTCCACTATGCTGCTCGCTTGATTGAGGCTGGAGATTTGCCTAGTCTCGCTCGTCGCTTGACCGTTATCGCCTATGAAGATATCGGTTTGGCCAATCCTGAAGCCCAGATTCACACCGTGACTGCTCTGGATGCTGCCCAGAAGATTGGGTTCCCAGAAGCCCGCATTCTCATTGCCAATGTCGTGATTGATTTGGCCCTTTCTCCAAAATCCAATTCAGCCTATGTAGCTATGGATAAGGCACTTGCTGACCTCAAAACATCAGGTCATTTGCCCATTCCACGACACCTGCGTGATGGGCACTACAGCGGAAGCAAGGAACTTGGAAATGCCCAAGACTATCTCTATCCACACAACTATCCTGGAAATTGGGTCAAGCAAGACTATCTGCCAGAAAAAATTCGTAATCATCACTATTTCCAAGCAAAAGATACTGGTAAATATGAACGGGCCTTGGCTCAAAGAAAGGAAGCCATCGACCGTTTGCGAAAAATCTGAAATCCTTTTCAAAAAATTGCACTTTCCTCTTGATTTTTTTTGAAAAAGTGGTATCATATAAACATAGAAACGCTGTGGTGTACGACTTCACACTTAAGTGTTGACCGACTATTTTTTGTATTATTAGGGAAACAAAAGTCTTCTAACAGCATGTAGGCCGTCTCACACGGAAACAGCTTCAGTTAGAGCGAGTTGCCCACCTGCTTAATTGCGCGGGTTCAATACAAACCGTGAAGTTTCGGCACCAATACAGCTTTTTTCTTTGCCTCCTTAGCTCAGCTGGCAGAGCAGCGGACTCTTAATCCGTGGGTCACAGGTTCGATCCCTGTAGGGGGCATCTAAATACAACAGGAAAAAGCCTTGTAAATCAAGGCTTTTTTTGCTTGTCTATAACTGATTTACCCCATCATTTGTCCCACATTTTAAATCTATCTTTTCTTTTTGAATCAAATTACATCTTTACAAATAGTGTAAAGCCAGTTACTTTTGCTTTGATTCCATACAATATTTTCATGTAGAGAAGACAAATTTTATCTTCTCTTTTTATTTTCAAAATAATAAAAACTGATTTTCTTTTCATAAATCAGACTGAAACTTCCAAATTTTCCATTTTGTTTATTGATATTTCCTCTAAAAAGGTGTATAATATTTTTATTATCAAACTATACTATACTATATAGGGGGTATTGAAATGAAATTTTCTAATCGTTTACTGCTATTCCTTGCAGGAGTTGTTTTTGTCCTTTTAGCACTCTTTCTATTTACAGACCCAGTAGCTAATCTTGTTGCTTACAGCTGGTGGATTGCATTTGGTTTACTGGTTGCTTCTATAGCAGCTATTTTAGGCTATTTCTCTGTACCAAAAGTGCTTCGCTCACCAGCTCATCTTTTCCAAGGGATTGTTAATCTTCTCTTGGCTCTTTACCTCGTTGCCTATGGCTTTGTGACGCTACCAGTTGTCATTCCAACTATTTTAGGAATTTGGTTAATTGTAGAAGCCATTATAGCTTTCTTTAAAGGCAATCGTCTGGGATTGATTTTCCCTATTATTGGCAACCATATCATGTGGATAGCGTTGCTTGCATTTTTACTAGGTCTAGTGATTTTGTTCAATCCAGTAGCTACAAGTGTCTTTGTCGTTTATGTCGTTGCCTTTGCATTTTTAATTGTTGGTTTCACCTATATCCTTGATGCCTTTCGTAAATAATCTAGCTGCCATTTTGGGCATATTAAAAAAGCTGGGAAGTTACATTCTCAGCTTTTTATTTGCCTTCTTAGATCAGTCGGTAGAGCAGTAGACTCTTAAGCTATGGGGCGCAGGTTCGAGCCTTGTAGGGGCATCTAAATCAACAGGAAAAATCCTTGGTTGCAAGGCTTTTTTTGACGTCCAATAGCTTTTTGTAGCAAAGTATTTAAAAATAAAAGAGAAGAGAATCTCTCACTCTCTTCTCAGTATATCTTATTAAATTTAGTTTTTCTTAATCTACCTGATTTTCCTTTGCGACGACAAATTCTTTAACCAGTCGATAGATAACAGCAAATACGGGGGTAAAGAATATCATTCCAAGTAGTCCGAAAAGATTCCCTCCAATACTAGCAGCCGCAAGCGTGAAAATAGCTGGCAAACCAATAGACTGACCTACAACTCTAGGATAAATAAGGTTTCCTTCAATCAGCTGTATAACTTGATATAGAAGAAGAGAAAGTAAGGCTTGAGTAGGACTCACTGTGAAGATAAAAATCGCTCCCACAACACAAGCAATCATAGGCCCTACATAAGGAATGAACGATAGCACTCCTGCAAAGATACCTGTCATTACTCCATAGGGTATCCCAAACACGCTGTAACCAACCGCTATCATAACTCCTATGATAACTGCTTCAATCAGCTGACTCATCAAAAATTGGTCATAAGTCTCTAGTGCTACTTGTCCAATGTAAGTCAACTTTATCACCACCTTCTCTGGAAGAAAAACTTTTAGAAGTCGACTCGTCATCGCTGCCAAATGTTCCTTACTGGATAAAAATGAAAAGGTGAAGACTATAATCAAAAAGGCATTCATCAAACTTGAAAAAATATTGCCGATATTACTAGTCAGACCTGATAAAAAACCTATCAAAGCTTGGCTAATAGAACTAGATTGTCCCTGTATGCCTGATACGATAGTTGACAACATGTCTTTGGTTACAAATTCCGAGCTGCCTAGCAATTTCCCAAGTTGAGTCAGGACTGTTGAAAGGACTGTTCCCAGCTGACTAATAGTCTGGGCTAGGGTTGGCAGCACCAAAACCAAAAGAGCAATCACGATTAAGATAAGAGCTAGGAAAACAAGTACCATGGCAATCGGACGACGCAACTCTGCCTTTACCTTCAATTTAACTAAGTACTGTTCAATTTTTTTCATAGGAACATTAAGAACAAAAGCAATAACAGCACCATAAATCAAGGTTGATATTACATCAAAGAGAGAGATTGCTCCTGATATAAAGCTCGATGCATTCAGAATTACAAGAGCAACCAGCCCTATAAAAAGTATTAACGGGGTGTATTTTTTTACTAAGTTCATAAATTCTCCTTAATAAACATGTTTAGATACGACTATACTATTTGGTTTTTCAAACTCTCGATTAAGGTAGGCTTGGTAAGTTCCTGGAGCGATAAATCCTTTGGGTGAGAGGATATCGGTGCCAGCCTGACCGACTATGGTATCAGCCAAGAGCACACAGTTTGTAGATAAGACAAAGTAGGATTTAAACTTAGATTTGATAAATTTATAAAGTTCCCCATCTGTCTCATGTCTGATTTTATAAGCGTAGGTGTAGTCTTCCTTACCATCACCTGTCATGATTTTATCTGCACTTGGCTCCCATGGAATCGTCAGTTGTTTCAATTCAGCCAACTTTTTCTGAACTGCTTTTTCCATTTCAGGCGTCAAATCTATCCCATAACCAAAAAGCGTTTTTTGACTCTCACGTTTACATAGGTCAATGTACTTGTCACGATCACAGAAATATAAGACACCATCTCCTACCATGCCAAATAAGGTCTCAGAAGACGGATCATAGTTGCCATAAGAAATAACACGGCCTTGATAGCAGATATCCACATGACCAATTGCCGAAAACAGAGAGGTCTCAGCTGTATGAACAAAAATTTCAAGCTCCGCTGTCTTACCAGACTTCACCATTCCAAGATGGATATCTTCTTCCTCATCAGCATTTTCCAGCATAAATTTGTTAACTTTTGCTAAAGTTCTTGCAGGGATGAGAGCGGCTAGGACAATAGGTAAGCTAATTCTAATACGACGTTTGAGATGGTTTTTCCCAATTTCCCCCTCAAACAAGAAACCATCACGGATATTGGACACACCATAAAGGAAAAAATAAGCCCCTAATACAAAGAGTTGAAAGACAGAATTTCCTGTAGAGGACAAAAGACTAGTCCCACCAAGAAAAACTAGTACGAGTCCATCTAGTAAGAGACGAAAACGAGGTCGAATTTTGTTTTTGCGGTAGAGAACATAGGTGACAAGGTTAATACTAGCATGAAAAATCTGATAAACTCCAATCACAAGAGCCAAAATATAAATCGGCACATCCGTCGCAAGATTGGAGCCAAGCAAATATCCCAGCACTAACAATTTAACCAGTGCAACTCCCAAGGTGTCCGTTGACTGACTTTTTTTGAAAATACGTAATACTAAATCTAAGACCGTTGCTATCCAAGCTAAAAACAGAACCAGTCGAATAACCTTTACTGGCAACCAAGTCCCCGTGACCATCAAGATGAGACCTAGCAGAACAAACAAGAACCCCTGAGCAAGTAATTTCTTACCTGTCAGACCTAAAGATAGAATTTTCGCCATATAAAAACCTTTCAACAATAAAAATTAAACACTCCGATTAAACTGACTAGTAAATAGCCAACACTACAAACAGCCTGTGCCAGCAACATATGGTGACTAGAAATGACTGTAGTAATGTCACCATCTTGTCTTATGCACTTCTAAAAATTGTTATATTGATTAGAAACCAGAGCTTATAAAAACTAGCTAAACTCGAGAGATAGACACAATTGCGACGAAAAAATGTATAACCAATTCAACTTGTTAAGGTAAGAAAGCATTATTTCCAATCTATTAATTATTCATCTATTACCTATTATGACACAATATTCCCTATAGTTCAACTTTTTACTTGTTTTTATATTACACGGACTAAAAAGTTTTCAACAGTTGATTGCATTTGTTTTAATAAGTTTTAACCTTTCTTGGTTAGATAAAAAAAGAATCATACAGTTTAGAATCTGTATGGTTTTTGCCCCACTTTTGTCCCATTTTTAAATCATGACATTGAAAATACCTAAAATCACTTATATTTCAATATTTTTAATTGCTCTCAATATGAAAGTCCTTTCCAAATCCCTGTAGGGGGCATCTAAATCAACAGGAAAAAGCCTTGATTTACAAGGCTTTTTTGCTTGTCTATAACTGATTTGCCCCACTTTTGTCCCATTTTTAAATCATGACATTGAAAATACCTAAAATCACTTATATTTCAATATTTTTAATTGCTCTCAATATGAAAGTCCTTTCCAAATCCCTGTAGGGGGCATCTAAATACAACAGGAAAAAGCCTTGATTTACAAGGCTTTTTTGTGTATCTGTTCTACTTTTGGTCAACTAATGGATATCAACGGTATAATTTTATGAACACCCTTCCCAGACAGCTCTAATCTGATTGCACTCAAAATTTTTTAAAATTTAAAACAAAAGACTTGCTTTTCTTTTAATTTATGTTATACTTGTTCTTGTATCTGATACAAGTTTATTAAGAGAGGGATTCATATGGATACAAAATTCTCAGTTGCTTTGCATATCTTAACAATGATTAGTGAAAGCAAGGAAACCTTAAGTTCTCAAGCACTAGCTATTAGTGTTGGGACTAACGCTAGTTACATTCGAAAAGTGATTGCCTTATTGAAAAATGCAGATTTGATTCATTCCCAGCAAGGAAAAACAGGTTATCAACTCAGTAAGTCTCCAAAGAAAATGACTTTACTAGAGATCTACTATGCTACTCAAGAAATCAATCACATTAGTTTATTCCCTGTTCATCAAAATAGCAATCCTGATTGCCCTGTTGGAAAACATATCCAAGGAGCAGTTTCACCGCTTTTCGCTAGTGCCGAATCTCAATTAGAGAAGGAATTAGCAAATCAAACTTTAGAAGATGTCATTGACAATCTATATAAACAAGCTAAACAAGTCCGAAACTGATTTGATAACAAGTCAGTTTTTACTGGAAATAACATATACTTGTATCAGATACAGGTATAAAATCATATAGAAAAAGAAAAGAGAAATCACATGAAAGCCGCACAACACACTACTTATAACAAAAACAATATCACACTGAACATCACAGAAATCGCTAAACCAAGTATTACAGACAAACAAGTCTTGGTGAAAGTCACCGCAGCCGGGGTTAATCCTCTCGATAACATGATCTCTCGTGGTGAGGTCAAGATGATTGTTCCTTACAAACTTCCTCAAACTGCAGGTAACGAAGTGGTTGGAATCGTTGAAAGCATTGGCAAGCAAGTTGACAACTTTCAGATAGGAGACCGTGTCTTTGGCCGTCTGCCACTTGATCATATCGGCGCCTTTGCAGAATACGTAGCTGTCGATAGCCAAGCCTTAGCCAAGGTTCCAGACTATCTATCAGACGAGGAAGCTGCTGCTGTTCCTCTTACTGCCTTGACTATCATGCAGGCTCTTGACCTCGTGGGCGCTCAAGCTGAGAAAACAATCTTTATTTCTGGTGGGACTGGTGGTGTCGGTGGAATGGCCATTCCAATTGCCAAAGCCAAAGGATTGAAAGTCATCACAAATGGAGCTGGAGATAGTGCTGAGCGTGTCTTGAAACTAGGAGCAGATAGATTTATCGATTACAAAACAGAGGATTATACAAAAACTGTTAGCCAGGTTGATTATGTCCTCGATACTCTCGGTGGAGCTGAAACTGAGAAACAAATGTCCATCATGAAAAAAGGTGGTCATCTTGTTTCCCTCCGTGCTATGCCAAACGGTGTTTTTGCCAAACGCATGAATCTACCAAAATGGAAACAGATTATTCTTGGCTTAGCAGGTCGCAAATTTGATAAGATGGCTAACAAATACGGTGTTCACTACCATTTTATCTTTGTAGAAAACAATGGTACTCAATTACAAGAGGTAGCTGACCTCTTTAGTAAATTAGACATCAAACCCTCTATCGATACAGTTTACCCATTTGAACAGGTAAATAGCGCATTAGACAAAGTCGCTAATGGTCGCTCACGTGGAAAAACAGTTCTCAGCTTTAAGAAATAAAAAGGAAAAAATCATGTCATATATTACAACTAAAAATCAATACATCACTTGGCAATAGATAAGTGGTTCGGAAAAGGTCTAACCAAACGTCAGCAGGCTTGCCAGTCCTAACCTACTATCTCATTGAGGTTACAAGTAAAGAGGAACTCCTCATCATTGACCAGCATACACGTGAAGTTGGGGCGCCGATCACATGGTTAAACTAAAGAGAGTTAGAATTTAGTGATCCAGATAGTATCCTAATCCGTATTCGCATATCCAACCAATGATCGGCAAGGGTTTCGATTCAATCTGTGACACATCCTGTTTCAAGTATTTTGATAAAGGATTAAAAGATCTTTCTTTTCAACTTCTGATGCTTGGTTCTGTATATATACTATTTAAAACAGGTCCCAAAATGAATGTAACTAGGATTTCTGCTAATGATA
Source organism: Streptococcus sp. 27098_8_86 (assembly GCF_041432595.1). Taxonomy (GTDB): domain Bacteria; phylum Bacillota; class Bacilli; order Lactobacillales; family Streptococcaceae; genus Streptococcus; species Streptococcus pneumoniae_F. The sequence goes on along the minus strand of NZ_JAPVZW010000003.1, from coordinate 69,161 downwards.
GATATGAAATTTTTTAATATTCAAAAAGACTCCACCTATCTAAAGGAAATCTACCCTAGAGATGGATGGAGTCTTCTTTCAATCACTAGTCTAATCGAATAAACATCATGGCATTTAACAAAGATATGAGTGAGACCGTGTTTATATTATTGGAATAGATGAGTCTCTTATTTTCAATCGGAGGAATAATAAAATTAGAAATGATGATATCATAAGGCGATTCTTCTAGAGATTCCTTTGATAATTCTAATTCAGTCCAAACTTCAAGTTCAAAATTGTTGCTGCAATAATAAGAAAGTGTTTCCGCTACTGATTTTGCATGATACTGATCAAAATTACTCATAACCAGAACCTTCAGCTTTGGCTGATTTTGTAGTAAATTAAGCACCAAATGTTTGGTATGAGTGATGAAGGTATAAGATAGATGATTTACCATCATTGAACTAGAACAAACCTCAAGAGTCTCTAAATAATGAGAAAGCTCTTTTTTTACATCTAAAACAAATTTAGGGAAAATATTTTGAAAATTCCTGATTGTATTCCCTTTTTGATCAAATAAAATAAACTCAGTGGACAACTCTTGACGATACAGATGTGCGGTATTATGCAGATGCCAAATCAGATTATCCTTATTCTCAATCTCAATCTGATACTTGACTGAAATCTGATCAATAAAATCACTCAATAGATGGTAAGATTTTTCAACATAGCTATCCTTTTTTACGCATTTCATAAAGAGACTTTCATCTATGAAAAACATTTTTTGAAAGTAAGACACAAATAATTGGCAAACAACTTCTTCATCTAAAGAGATATTGTATTCTGATTCAAAACTCTGAGCAACATCTTATATTCCTTCTGCCTGCATTAAAAAATCCAAACTTTGATCGTTAAAAGAGTCTTTATCTACTTCCATGAAATGACCAAACTTTATTCTATATAGGTTCGTAACTAGGAGCAACTTTAGCATTCTATGCGTTGACAAATTCATTGGAAAGCTTGTTTCCTTATAAACCAATTCTAACAATTGAGATAGGGGCTCTGATGAAAAATTTTCAAATGGCCATTCTAGGAAATAATATTTTTCTGAAAAATATTGTGCAAAAAAGTAACGAATGTCTCTCTCATTTCCAATGATTTGAACAGGGGTCAGACTGATTTCAAATTGAAATTGCCTTTTAATCACTTTATTGATTTGGCTAATAATACGATAGAGCGAAGATGAACTGATATAGAATTCTTTACAAATACTTTCAGCTTGACAGCCTTCATTAAAAAAGATAAATTCTAAAATCGAAAAATGAGTTGAATGCTTAAAGAAATGATGGTAAACCATTTCAATATCACTATCATCGGTATTAATAATGCGTATACCATTAGTAGAAGAATGAAAAATCAAGTCAGGAAAAGCAGATTTAACATGGGATAGATCATCTTTGACTGCACGTTCTGTACAATTTAATAACTCTGCTAGTTCAGAACGATGAAACCATCGTTTATGTTCAAATAATAATTCTAATAATTCTAATTGCCTATGACTTTTTTAGATAATAAATCTCTCATGAATGTCTTTCTCTTTTTATAAATTATCGGATTTCACCTCTTGCAATTATACCACAATGAATAGGTATAGCATGCTATAACGACTTTTACTAAGATCCTTTATCTCGTATAATAACACTACGGAGGCAATATATAAACAATTTTCTTATTTTACCGTCTATTAAGTGCGTGAATACAGAATCAAATTCAAGTCGAAAGATTATATTTTTATTTAAAAAAATAGCATAAAAATCTAGTTATCCGCATAAAAACTGGACTTATCACACTTTATCAAGGTCAAAACCACTCAATTTACTACTAATTTACTACTTATGAATGAGCTTTGATACGACGATTTATCCTTGAAAAGTGAAGATATAAAGATACTTCCAATAAAATTTGAATATTTAATAGGTAGACACTTCAAAAAATGAGGTGTCTATTTTTTTACCCGATTTTGAAAGGAAGTGAACTTATGAAAACAAAAAATCAAGAATCAAAAGGTCGTTCCCCACTCTTTAAGACCATCAAACATTCATTCAGCCAATAAAAAAGAAAGGATAGGTAAAAATATGGAACTTAAATTTGTGATTCCCAACATGGAAAAAACATTCGGCAATTTAGAATTTGCTGGCGAGGATAAAGTCGTTCAGCGAAGAATCAACGGACGGCTAACTGTCTTATCAAGAAGCTATAATCTCTATTCTGATGTTCAAAGAGCAGATGATATTGTGGTGGTGCTTCCTGCTGAAGCTGGCGAAAAACATTTCGGCTTTGAGGAACGTGTGAAGTTAGTCAATCCACGTATTACCGCAGAGGGCTACAAAATCGGCACTCGTGGTTTTACAAATTACCTTTTACATGCTGACGACATGATAAAAGAATAAAGAAAGAGAGGAAAAATGATGAGATTAGCAAATGGCATTGTATTAGATAAAGACACGACTTTTGGAGAATTGAAATTCTCTGCTCTACGTCGTGAAGTGAGAATCCAAAATGAAGACGGGTCGGTTTCAGATGAAATCAAGGAACGTACCTATGACTTAAAATCCAAAGGACAAGGACGCATGATTCAAGTAAGTATTCCTGCCAGCGTGCCTTTGAAAGAGTTTGATTATAACGCACGGGTGGAACTTATCAATCCCATTGCGGACACCGTTGCTACTGCCACCTATCAAGGAGCAGATGTTGACTGGTATATCAAGGCAGACGATATTGTGCTGACAAAGGATTCTAGTTCATTCAAAGCTCAACCACAAGCAAAGAAAGAACCGACACAAGACAAATAGTCGCTAGGTAGAAAGGAGACTTTTTCGCATGAAACAGCGTGGTAAAAGGATTCGCCCATCTGGTAAAGATTTAGTCTTTCATTTTACGATAGCGTCACTCCTGCCTGTTTTCCTGCTGGTTGTCGGACTGTTTCATGTGAAGACAATCCAGCAGATCAACTGGCAGGATTTTAACCTATCACAAGCAGATAAGATTGACATTCCCTATTTAATTATCAGTTTCAGTGTCGCAATTCTTATCTGCTTGCTGGTAGCGTTTGTATTCAAACGGGTTCGCTATGATACGGTTAAACAACTTTACCACCGTCAAAAACTGGCAAAGATGATACTTGAAAACAAGTGGTATGAATCTGAACAGGTCAAAACAGAGGGTTTCTTTAAAGATAGTGCTGGTCGTACAAAGGAAAAGATAACCTACTTCCCTAAAATGTATTATCGACTTAAAAATGGCTTGATACAGATACGGGTGGAAATCACGCTGGGAAAATATCAAGACCAACTCTTACACTTGGAAAAGAAATTAGAGAGTGGCTTGTACTGTGAGCTGACGGATAAAGAGTTAAAGGATTCCTATGTGGAATATACTTTGCTCTATGACACCATAGCCAGTCGTATTTCTATTGATGAAGTAGAAGCTAAAGATGGTAAACTTCGCTTAATGAAAAACGTATGGTGGGAATATGATAAGCTCCCTCATATGTTGATTGCTGGTGGTACAGGTGGCGGTAAAACTTACTTTATACTGACACTGATTGAAGCCTTGCTTCATACAGATTCAAAACTGTATATTCTTGACCCGAAAAATGCTGACCTTGCGGACTTAGGTTCTGTGATGGCAAATGTCTACTATAGAAAAGAAGACTTGCTTTCTTGCATTGAAACATTCTATGAAGAAATGATGAAACGTAGTGAGGAAATGAAGCAGATGAAGAACTATAAGACTGGCAAAAATTATGCTTACTTAGGTCTCCCGGCACACTTCTTAATCTTTGATGAATACGTCGCTTTCATGGAAATGCTGGGAACAAAAGAAAACACCGCAGTTATGAATAAGCTGAAACAGATTGTCATGTTAGGTCGTCAAGCTGGCTTCTTTCTAATACTGGCTTGTCAACGTCCAGACGCAAAATATTTAGGCGACGGAATCCGTGATCAGTTTAATTTCAGAGTGGCTTTAGGTCGTATGTCTGAAATGGGCTATGGCATGATGTTTGGCAGTGACGTACAAAAGGATTTCTTCTTAAAGCGAATCAAAGGTCGTGGCTATGTTGATGTAGGAACAAGTGTCATATCAGAGTTTTATACTCCCCTTGTACCAAAAGGATATGATTTCTTGGAGGAAATTAAAAAGTTATCCAACAGCAGACAGTCCACGCAGGCGACGTGCGAAGCGGAAGTCGCAGGTGTGGACTGATCTTGCTGGCTGGTGTGGCAATAGCCACGCCAGCACTTAACCCCCCGTATCTAACAGGGGGGTACAAATCGACAGGAAACAGTCAAAAAAACATTAGAAAATCCTTTGGTTACAAGGGATTTACAAAATTTCAGCGTATGTCAAATGGGCTTTAAAAGTTGACATACGCCTTTTTGATTGGAGGGATTTTTACTGAATGAACAAACTTGGTTACAGCATTTAAAAGAAAAACGCTTGGCTTATGGACTATCTCAAAACCGTTTAGCTGTTGCGACTGGTATTACAAGGCAGTATCTAAGCGATATTGAAACAGGAAAAGTCAAGCCATCAGAGGATTTACAGCAGTCCCTTTGGGAAGCTCTGGAACGCTTCAATCCCGACGCTCCCCTTGAAATGCTGTTTGATTATGTAAGGATTCGCTTTCCGACAACAGACGTACAGCAGGTGGTCGAAAACATCTTACAACTGAAACTGTCCTATTTTCTTCATGAGGACTATGGTTTCTATTCTTATTCAGAGCATTATGCTTTAGGCGACATATTCGTCCTTTGCTCCCATGAACTGGACAAAGGAGTTCTGGTGGAATTGAAAGGTCGTGGGTGCAGACAATTTGAAAGCTATCTTCTGGCACAACAAAGAAGCTGGTATGAGTTCTTTATGGACGTTTTGGTGGCTGGCGGTGTGATGAAACGCCTTGACCTTGCCATTAACGATAAGACAGGGATTTTGAATATCCCTGTACTCACTGAAAAGTGCCAACAGGAAGAATGTATCTCCGTCTTCCGCAGTTTTAAAAGCTATCGCAGTGGCGAACTGGTACGCAAAGAGGAAAAGGAATGTATGGGAAACACCCTCTATATCGGTTCATTACAAAGTGAAGTTTATTTCTGTATCTATGAAAAGGACTACGAGCAGTACAAGAAAAATGATATTCCCATTGAAGACGCAGAAGTAAAAAACCGTTTTGAGATTCGATTGAAAAATGAGCGTGCCTATTATGCAGTCCGTGATTTACTCGTCTATGACAATCCAGAGCATACCGCCTTTAAAATTATCAATCGGTATATCCGTTTTGTAGATAAAGACGATTCCAAACCTCGTTCTGATTGGAAACTGAATGAAGAATGGGCTTGGTTTATTGGGAACAATCGTGAACGATTAAAACTAACCACAAAACCAGAGCCTTACTCCTTCCAAAGGACGCTGAACTGGCTATCTCATCAAGTTGCCCCGACCTTAAAGGTTGCGATTAAACTTGATGAAATCAACCAGACGCAGGTTGTAAAAGACATTCTCGACCATGCGAAACTGACAGACCGACACAAGCAGATTTTGAAGCAACAGTCAGTAAAAGAACAGGACGTGATAACAACAAAAAAATAACTCAAATACAAATTCATTGAATATAGAGAGGAGAACATTTTTATGAATTTTGGACAAAACCTTTATAACTGGTTTCTATCAAACGCTCAATCACTGGTGCTTTTAGCAATCGTTGTGATTGGCTTGTATCTTGGCTTCAAGCGTGAGTTTAGCAAACTGATTGGCTTTTTAATTATTGCGATTATTGCGGTTGGCTTAGTCTTCAACGCTGCTGGAGTAAAAGACATTTTACTAGAGCTATTCAATCGCATTATTGGTGCTTAAATAAAACCGTTCTTTTGTGGAATATAAGTGGTTTTCTTATGTTCCGCAAAGGAATGGTACACCAAACGAAGTGCGGTAGGGATTTTTGAATCTCTACAAAGAAAGGACGTGAATATATGGACGATATGCAAGTCTATATTGCGAATTTAGGCAAATACAATGAGGGCGAATTGGTCGGTGCGTGGTTTACCTTTCCCATTGACTTTGAGGAAGTCAAAGAGAAAATCGGCTTGAATGATGAATATGAGGAATACGCCATTCATGACTACGAGTTACCCTTTACGGTTGACGAATACACTTCCATTGGCGAACTCAATCGACTATGGGAAATGGTATCGGAATTACCCGAAGAATTACAATCGGAGCTATCTGCTCTGCTCACTCATTTTTCAAGCATTGAAGAACTAAGCGAACATCAAGAGGATATTATCATTCATTCCGATTGTGATGATATGTATGACGTGGCACGCTACTACATTGAAGAAACGGGTGCTTTAGGCGAAGTACCAGCTAGTCTTCAAAACTATATTGATTATCAAGCCTATGGTCGGGATTTAGACCTTTCAGGAACGTTTATCTCAACCAATCATGGGATTTTTGAAATCGTCTATTAAATCTGTCGGTACATTACTACTGGCAGATTTTCTATTTTACGGGGTGGCTCAATCAGCTACCCCTATTTTTTATGAAAGGATTGATTACATGAAGAAAATACGAAGCTATACCAGTATCTGGTCTGTGGAAAAGGTACTGTATTCTATCAATGATTTTAGACTTCCGTTTCCCATAACCTTTACGCAAATGACATGGTTTGTCGTGTCACTCTTTGCAGTGATGATACTTGGCAACTTGCCCCCTCTTTCCATGATAGAGGGAGCATTTCTCAAATACTTTGGGATTCCTGTGGCTTTCACATGGTTTATGTCTACAAAAACTTTTGATGGTAAAAAGCCTTATGGATTTTTGAAGTCTGTCATTGCTTATGCACTGCGACCAAAGCTGACCTATGCAGGAAAAAAAGTAACGCTTGGCAGAAACCAGCCACAAGAAGCCATTACAGCAGTTAGGAGTGAATTTTATGGCATATCCAATTAAATACATTGAAAACAATCTCGTCTGGAATAAAGACGGGGAATGTTATGCTTACTATGAGCTTGTTCCTTACAATTACTCATTTCTAAGTCCAGAACAGAAAATACAAGTGCATGATTCTTTCAGACAGCTTATCGCACAAAATCGTGATGGCAAAATTCATGCTTTACAAATCAGTACAGAATCCAGCATACGTTCTGCACAAGAGCGTTCCAAAAATGAAGTCACTGGCAAGCTCAAAGCGGTTGCCTATGACAAAATCGACCAACAGACAGACGCTTTAATATCCATGATTGGCGAAAATCAAGTGAACTACCGTTTCTTTATCGGCTTTAAGTTGCTTCTCAACGATCAGGAGTTTTCTATGAAAAGTCTTACCGTTGAAGCAAAAAATGCTTTGTCTGATTTTGTCTATGATGTGAACCATAAGCTGATGGGCGATTTTGTTAGTATGAGTAATGATGAAATCCTGCGTTTTCAGAAGATGGAAAAGCTCTTAGAAAATAAAATCTCTCGTCGTTTCAAAATCCGCAGGTTAGATAAGGACGACTTCGGCTATCTGATTGAACACCTTTACGGACAGACAGGCACTGCCTATGAAGAGTATGAGTACCATCTATCAAAGAAAAAGCTGGATAATGAAACGCTGATTAAATACTATGACTTGATTAAGCCTACTCGCTGTTTGGTGGAAGAAAAACAGCGATATTTGAAAATCCAGCAGGAAGATGAAACCGTCTATGTAGCTTACTTTACCATTAACAGCATTGTCGGAGAACTGGACTTCCCGTCCTCTGAAATCTTCTACTACCAGCAACAGCAATTTACATTCCCGATTGATACGTCAATGAATGTGGAAATTGTAGCGAATCGTAAAGCCCTATCTACTGTCCGCAATAAAAAGAAAGAACTGAAAGACTTGGATAACCACGCTTGGCAAAGTGATAATGAAACCAGCTCCAATGTGGCGGAAGCTCTGGAAAGTGTGAATGAGCTGGAAACCAATTTAGACCAAAGCAAGGAATCTATGTACAAGCTGTCTTATGTGGTAAGGGTATCAGCAAATGATCTTGACGAACTCAAACGTCGTTGTAATGAAGTAAAAGATTTTTATGACGATTTAAGCGTAAAACTGGTACGACCATTTGGGGATATGCTCGGCTTACATGAAGAATTTTTACCTGCCAGCAAGCGTTATATGAATGATTATATTCAATACGTGACCTCTGATTTCCTCGCTGGTTTAGGTTTTGGTGCTACTCAAATGCTGGGGGAAAATGAGGGGATTTATGTTGGCTACAGCTTAGATACTGGACGCAATGTCTATCTGAAACCTGCTCTTGCCAGTCAAGGGGTTAAGGGTTCAGTAACCAATGCGTTAGCGTCGGCTTTTGTTGGTTCGCTGGGTGGTGGTAAATCCTTTGCGAATAACCTTATCGTCTATTATGCGGTGCTTTATGGGGCACAAGCAGTGATTGTAGACCCAAAAGCAGAACGTGGCAGATGGAAAGAAACCTTGCCAGAGATTTCCCATGAAATCAATATCGTCACTCTGACTTCTGATGAGAAAAACAAAGGCTTACTTGACCCTTATGTGATTATGAAAAATCCCAAAGATTCTGAATCACTGGCTATTGATATTCTGACATTCCTTACGGGGATTTCCTCTCGTGATGGGGAACGCTTCCCAATCCTTAGAAAAGCCATTCGTGCAGTAACCAATAGTGAAGTACGAGGGTTGATGAAAGTGATTGAGGAATTACGGGTTGAGAATACGCCACTAAGTACCAGTATAGCCGACCATATCGAAAGTTTCACAGACTATGACTTTGCACATTTATTATTCAGTAATGGTTATGTGGAGCAGTCTATCAGCTTAGAAAAACAACTGAACATTATACAGGTTGCGGACTTGGTACTTCCCGACAAGGAAACTTCCTTTGAGGAATATACCACTATGGAGCTTTTATCCGTTGCTATGCTGATTGTCATTAGTACCTTTGCTTTAGACTTTATCCATACAGACCGAAGCATTTTCAAGATTGTAGATTTAGACGAAGCATGGAGCTTTTTACAGGTAGCACAAGGAAAAACACTATCTATGAAGCTGGTTCGGGCTGGTCGTGCTATGAACGCTGGGGTATATTTCGTGACCCAAAATACAGACGACCTCTTAGATGAAAAACTGAAAAATAACCTCGGCTTAAAATTTGCATTTCGTTCCACTGACCTTAACGAGATTAAAAAGACCTTAGCCTTTTTTGGTGTAGACCCAGAGGACGAAAACAATCAGAAGCGATTGCGTGATTTGGAAAACGGGCAATGCCTTATCAGTGATTTATATGGTCGTGTCGGTGTGATACAGTTCCACCCTGTATTTGAAGAACTGCTCCATGCCTTTGATACCAGACCACCTGTGCGAAAAGAGGTGTAAATGTGAAACCATCAATAGTAAACAGAATAAAATCAAACTGGACGCTGAAACGTCTAGGTAAAGTGGCAATGACAGTGGCTTTCACACTTGTGATTGCCATTTTTCTTTTAGCCATGCTGGGAACGGTGGTTCAAGCTGCGGGCTTGGTAGATGATACGGTCAATGTGGTAAATGAATACAGCCGATACCCACTTGAAAACTATCAACTGGATTTTTATGTGGATAATAGCTGGGGCTGGCTTCCGTGGAACTGGTCGGACGGGATTGGAAAACAGGTCATGTATGGACTATATGCCATTACCAATTTTATTTGGACAATCAGTTTGTATGTTTCCAATGCGACAGGTTACTTAGTACAGGAAGCCTATTCCTTAGACTTCATTTCCGCTACAGCAGATTCCATTGGTAAGAATATGCAGACCTTAGCTGGTGTGAGTGCAAACGGATTTTCAACAGAGGGTTTCTATGTTGGATTCCTCTTACTCTTGATTTTGGTTCTTGGGGTTTATGTTGCCTATACGGGACTGATAAAGAGAGAAACCACAAAGGCAATTCATGCCATTATGAATTTTGTGCTGGTGTTTATCCTATCGGCTTCCTTTATTGCCTACGCTCCCGACTACATTAAAAAAATCAATGACTTTTCATCAGACATCAGTAATGCCAGTTTATCACTTGGCACGAAGATTGTCATGCCCCATTCCGATAGTCAAGGCAAGGACAGCGTGGACTTAATCAGAGATAGCCTGTTTTCCATACAGGTTCAGCAACCGTGGCTACTGCTTCAATACAACAGTTCAGACATTGAAAGTATCGGTATTGACCGTGTGGAAAGCCTGCTCTCCACCAGCCCAGATTCCAACAATGGCGAAGACAGAGAAAAAATTGTTGCGGAAGAAATTGAAGACAGAAGCAATACCAATCTAACCATTACAAAGACCATTAACCGTTTAGGTACAGTCTTCTTCCTATTTGTCTTCAATATTGGGATTTCCATATTTGTATTCCTATTAACAGGAATCATGATTTTCTCGCAGGTACTTTTTATCATCTATGCTATGTTTCTGCCTGTGAGCTTTATTTTAAGCATGATTCCATCATTTGATGGTATGTCAAAACGAGCCATAACAAAGCTCTTTAATACCATTTTGACACGAGCTGGAATCACATTGATTATTACGACAGCATTTAGTATTTCAACCATGCTCTATACCTTATCGGCTGGTTATCCGTTCTTTTTGATTGCTTTTCTACAGATTGTGACCTTTGCAGGAATCTACTTCAAGCTGGGCGATTTAATGAGTATGTTTTCTCTACAGAGTAACGATTCTCAAAGTGTGGGAAGTCGTGTGATGAGAAAACCTCGTATGCTTATGCACGCTCACATGCACCGTCTACAGCGGAAACTTGGACGTTCCATGACTACTCTAGGGGCTGGGTCTGCCATTGTTACAGGTAAAAAAGGACAGTCGGGTTCGGGGAGTTCTGCAAGGACACAAGCAGATCACTCCCGACCAGACGGAAAGGAAAAATCAACACTTGGAAAACGTATCGGTCAAACCATCGGTACAGTAGCTGATACCAAAGACAGAATGGTAGACACTGCTAGTGGTTTGAAAGAACAGGTTAAAGATTTGCCGACCAATGCAAGATATGCAGTATATCAAGGAAAATCCAAAGTAAAAGAGAATGTCCGTGATTTAACCAGTAGTATTTCTCAAACCAAAGCGGACAGAGCCAGTGGACGCAAGGAACAGCAGGAACAAAGGCGAAAAACCATTGCGAAGCGTCGCTCTGAAATGGAACAGGTCAAACAGAAAAAACAGCCTGCTTCTTCTGTTCATGAAAGACCGACTACAAGACAAGAACAATATCATGATGAACAGACCTCAAAACAGTCTAATATTCAGACTTCATATAAGGAATCTCAACAAGCCAAACAAGAGCGTCCAGCAGTTAAGTCCGATTTTTCAAGTCCAAAAGTGGAACGCCAAGGCAATACCGTTCAAGAAAAAACCGTTCAAAAGCCAGCAACTTCAACCACTACAGCAGATAGAACTTCACAACGTCCAATCACAAAAGAACGTCCGTCTACTGTTCAAAGAGTACCACTACAAAATACAAGAAGTAGACCACCAATCAAAACCGCCACCATTAAGAAAGTCGGTAAGAAACCATGAAGTTGAAAACTTTAGTGATTGGTGGTTCTGGATTATTCTTGATGGTCTTCTCACTGCTTCTGTTTGTTGCCATTTTATTTTCAGATGAACAGGACAGCGGAATTTCCAATATTCATTATGGAGGTGTGAATGTTTCCGCAGAAGTGCTGGCTCATAAGCCTATGGTAGAAAAATATGCCAAAGAATATGGCGTTGAAGAATATGTCAACATACTTCTTGCGATTATACAGGTGGAATCGGGCGGTACTGCGGAAGATGTTATGCAGTCCTCGGAATCCCTCGGTCTTCCACCTAATTCATTGAGTACAGAAGAATCCATTAAGCAAGGTGTGAAGTATTTCAGTGAATTATTAGCCAGTAGCGAAAGGCTCAGTGTAGATTTAGAATCGGTTATCCAGTCCTACAATTATGGTGGTGGTTTCTTAGGGTATGTGGCTAATCGTGGAAATAAATATACCTTTGAACTGGCTCAAAGTTTCTCAAAAGAGTATTCAGGTGGCGAAAAAGTGTCTTACCCCAATCCCATAGCCATACCTATCAATGGGGGCTGGCGATACAACTATGGCAATATGTTTTATGTGCAACTGGTAACGCAGTATCTTGTCACAACAGAGTTTGATGATGATACGGTACAAGCCATCATGGACGAAGCACTGAAATATGAGGGCTGGCGATACGTTTACGGTGGAGCTTCCCCGACTACTTCTTTTGATTGTAGCGGACTGACACAATGGACGTATGGAAAAGCTGGAATTAACTTACCACGAACCGCACAACAGCAATATGATGTGACCCAGCATATCCCACTATCGGAAGCACAAGCTGGCGATTTGGTTTTCTTTCATTCTACCTATAACGCTGGCTCTTATATTACTCATGTTGGGATATACCTTGGCAATAACCGTATGTTTCATGCAGGCGACCCAATCGGTTATGCCGACTTAACAAGCCCCTACTGGCAACAGCATTTAGTGGGAGCAGGACGAATCAAACAATGAGAAAGGAAGATTTAATGATGAAATTTAGAAAAAATCAGAATAAAGAAAAACAGATACCAAAGGAAAAGAAACCTCGTGTCTACTATAAGGTCAATCCTCATAAAAAGGTTGTGATTGCCTTGTGGGTACTTTTAGGGCTTAGTTTCAGCTTTGCGATATTCAAGCACTTTACAGCTATAGATACTCATACTATTCACGAAACAACTATCATAGAAAAGGAATACGTTGATACTCATCATGTAGAAAATTTTGTAGAGAACTTTGCGAAAGTCTACTATTCATGGGAGCAATCCGATAAGTCCATTGATAATCGAATGGAAAGTCTAAAAGGCTATCTGACAGATGAACTTCAAGCTCTCAATGTTGATACAGTACGCAAAGATATTCCTGTATCGTCTTCTGTAAGAGGATTTCAGATATGGACGGTAGAGCCAACTGGCGACAATGAGTTTAATGTAACCTACAGTGTAGACCAGCTCATTACAGAGGGAGAAAATACAAAGACCGTCCACTCTGCTTATATAGTGAGTGTCTATGTAGATGGTTCTGGAAATATGGTACTGGTTAAGAATCCGACCATTACCAACATACCTAAGAAATCAAGTTATAAACCAAAAGCCATTGAAAGTGAGGGGACGGTTGATTCCATTACAACCAATGAAATCAATGAGTTTTTAACGACGTTCTTCAAGCTCTATCCTACAGCGACAGCCAGTGAACTTTCCTACTATGTGAATGACGGGATATTAAAACCAATCGGAAAAGAGTACATCTTTCAAGAACTGGTAAATCCTATTCACAATCGTAAGGATAATCAAGTCACGGTATCGCTGACAGTGGAGTATATCGACCAGCAGACCAAAGCAACGCAGGTATCTCAATTTGATTTGGTACTTGAAAAGAACGGGAGTAATTGGAAGATTATAGAATAACAAATATTGGTACATTATTACAGCTATTTTGTAATCACGTACTCTCTTTGATAAAAAATTGGAGATTCCTTTACAAATATGCTCTTACGTGCTATAATTTAAGTATCTATTTAAAAGGAGTTAATAAATATGCGGCAAGGTATTCTTAAATAAACTGTCAATTTGATAGTGGGAACAAATAATTGGATGTCCTTTTTTAGGAGGGCTTAGTTTTTTGTACCCAGTTTAAGAATACCTTTATCATGTGATTCTAAAGTATCCGGAGAATATCTGTATGCTTTGTATGCCTATGGTTATGCATAAAAATCCCAGTGATAAGAGTATTTATCACTGGGATTTTTATGCCCTTTTGGGCTTTTGAATGGAGGAAAATCACATGAAAATTATTAATATTGGAGTTTTAGCTCATGTTGATGCAGGAAAAACTACCTTAACAGAAAGCTTATTATATAACAGTGGAGCGATTACAGAATTAGGAAGCGTGGACAAAGGTACAACGAGGACGGATAATACGCTTTTAGAACGTCAGAGAGGAATTACAATTCAGACAGGAATAACCTCTTTTCAGTGGGAAAATACGAAGGTGAACATCATAGACACGCCAGGACATATGGATTTCTTAGCAGAAGTATATCGTTCATTATCAGTTTTAGATGGGGCAATTCTACTGATTTCTGCAAAAGATGGCGTACAAGCACAAACTCGTATATTATTTCATGCACTTAGGAAAATGGGGATTCCCACAATCTTTTTTATCAATAAGATTGACCAAAATGGAATTGATTTATCAACGGTTTATCAGGATATTAAAGAGAAACTTTCTGCCGAAATTGTAATCAAACAGAAGGTAGAACTGTATCCTAATATGTGTGTGACGAACTTTACCGAATCTGAACAATGGGATACGGTAATAGAGGGAAACGATGACCTTTTAGAGAAATATATGTCCGGTAAATCATTAGAAGCATTGGAACTCGAACAAGAGGAAAGCATAAGATTTCATAATTGTTCCCTGTTCCCTGTTTATCACGGAAGTGCAAAAAACAATATAGGGATTGATAACCTTATAGAAGTGATTACGAATAAATTTTATTCATCAACACATCGAGGTCAGTCTGAACTTTGCGGAAAAGTTTTCAAAATTGAGTATTCGGAAAAAAGACAGCGTCTTGCATATATACGTCTTTATAGTGGCGTACTGCATTTGCGAGATTCGGTTAGAATATCGGAAAAGGAAAAAATAAAAATTACAGAAATGTATACTTCAATAAATGGTGAATTATGTAAAATCGATAAGGCTTATTCCGGGGAAATTGTTATTTTGCAGAATGAGTTTTTGAAGTTAAATAGTGTTCTTGGAGATACAAAGCTATTGCCACAGAGAGAGAGAATTGAAAATCCCCTCCCTCTGCTGCAAACGACTGTTGAACCGAGCAAACCTCAACAAAGGGAAATGTTACTTGATGCACTTTTAGAAATCTCCGACAGTGACCCGCTTCTGCGATATTATGTGGATTCTGCGACACATGAAATCATACTTTCTTTCTTAGGGAAAGTACAAATGGAAGTGACTTGTGCTCTGCTGCAAGAAAAGTATCATGTGGAGATAGAAATAAAAGAGCCTACAGTCATTTATATGGAAAGACCGTTAAAAAAAGCAGAGTATACCATTCACATCGAAGTTCCACCGAATCCTTTCTGGGCTTCCATTGGTCTATCTGTAGCACCGCTTCCATTAGGGAGCGGAGTACAGTATGAGAGCTCGGTTTCTCTTGGATACTTAAATCAATCGTTTCAAAATGCAGTTATGGAGGGGATACGCTATGGCTGTGAACAAGGATTGTATGGTTGGAATGTGACGGACTGTAAAATCTGTTTTAAGTATGGCTTATACTATAGCCCTGTTAGTACCCCAGCAGATTTTCGGATGCTTGCTCCTATTGTATTGGAACAAGTCTTAAAAAAAGCTGGAACAGAATTGTTAGAGCCATATCTTAGTTTTAAAATTTATGCGCCACAGGAATATCTTTCACGAGCATACACCGATGCTCCTAAATATTGTGCGAACATCGTAGACACTCAATTGAAAAATAATGAGGTCATTCTTAGTGGAGAAATCCCTGCTCGGTGTATTCAAGAATATCGTAGTGATTTAACTTTCTTTACAAATGGACGTAGTGTTTGTTTAACAGAGTTAAAAGGGTACCATGTTACTACCGGTGAACCTGTTTGCCAGCCCCGTCGTCCAAATAGTCGGATAGATAAAGTACGATATATGTTCAATAAAATAACTTAGTGTATTTTATGTTGTTATATAAATATGGTTTCTTGTTAAATAAGATGAAATATTTTTTAATAAAGATTTGAATTAAAGTGTAAAGGAGGAGATAGTTATTATAAACTACAAGTGGATATTGTGTGCTGAGAGCTTTCTTCTATACTAATAGACGAAAGGGTGTGAAAATGATTTTTAAATGATACTGTGGAACGGAACAGTAGCCCTAGTATTGACTACTGTCGTTTCTATTCATATTGGCTATTCTAGGACTGAGATGAAAAAATCTATAAATGCTCAGAATAAAATTGAACCCGCAAATCTCCCCAAAACAATGGTGAGTCATGTACTTGTATTATTCCGAAAAAATACACCTCTGGTGCAGTGAGACAAATTGGTGTATCTTATAGTGGCTTCGTAGATGAAAGCTATACTCTACTATCACTCTTTGATGATGTAGAACAAATTGAAAAAGATAATAGACTTCAGACAGCTATTGATGTTGTCAGAGAACAGTTTGGTTTTTTAGCCATACAAAAAGGAACCGTCCTAACTGAAGGTTCCAGAAATATTGAACGCAGTAAACTTATCGGTGGTCATTCCGCGGGTGGATTGGAGGGATTAAAATGAAACAAGAAAAAAATACAGTACAATTTTCAGAAATCCGTAGCAAAGGATGTAATGATATTGAAATGCTTGAAAGATTTTTACATGGAATCGTTGAAACAGCAACTTCAAAACTTCGTCAGAGAAAACTCAAAACAACTGAAATATCGATACGACTAGTACATGCTAAATCTGAAAACCGATTACCATTGGAATTTACATTTAGCATTAAGCCAACAAGCTCATCTGTGATAATCTATACTGAGGTAATCAATCGCTTTAAAGAATGTTACACAGGTGGGGGAATTCAAGGTTTTACGATTCAATTTGATAAAAATACCCTTGCCTCTGCATAGAAAGGATTTGATATGATTGACCGTTCATATTTACCATTTCAATCAGCAAGAGAGTACCAGGATACAAAGATGCAAAAATGGATGGGCTTTTTCCTATCTGAACATGCATCAGCACTCTCTGATGATACAAACAAAGTAACGTACATGTCTGACTTATCACTAGAGAAGAAATTATTACTCCTCAGTCAAGTATACGCCGGGCAGCTACGCACACGCATTCAAGTGATTGAAAAAAACAAGCGTGTTTCCTACACTGGAACAATACCAAGTCTGACCAAAGATTTCATTTTGATAAAAACTACAACAGGTCACATCAATTTGAAATTAAAAGACATTATTAGTATTGAACTTGTCGAGGAGGTGCTCTATGAATCAGCTTGAGTTTCAGCGTAATCACCTACAAATGGACTATTATAGCGAGAGCTACCAAGATTTTGAACGTGACTTCTACCGCTACTCTAACATGAATATTCCATTGACCTTCCTAACTGATGATATCCTAAAAACAATGGCGACTTCACGTAAGAATTACTTTGTCCTCAATAAGGAAAAGTCCAGAGATAACCGCGATCACTTCTTCATATTTGAAGTAAGTACCGTAGATGAGAATCCGCTAATCTATCATTATACATATAAGAAAACTACAATATATTTAGCAGAAAAATAGGAGCAGTTCAATTGACTGTTCCTATTTTTAATATTCATAAAATCTAAAGTCTTTATACTCTTTAACAATGGAGTCGCCAACCAGAACAGACTATACTGACCAGCGACTACCTTAAATTTAATGTTTCAGATTTATTTTCTTATCTCTAATTTCATAAACTACATCTGCTACATTTTCGAGTAATCGTTTATCGTGGGTGATAAACACGATAGTTCCGGTGTACTCCTTCATTAGTATTTCCAAAGCCTCTAAACTTGGTATGTCAAGGAAGTTACTGGGTTCATCCATTATTAGGATGTTATATCTACCCATGAGCATTTTAGCAAGCAACAATTTTATAATTTCTCCACCGCTTAAAACAGATAAACTTTTTCCAATATCGTTCTGTTTGAACCCCATAGATGCTAGCACTGAACGAATTTCTGATATATTGTAGTCACAATCCTTCTGCATAAACTCCATAACATTCTGATTACTGTTGTACTTGTAACCATTCTGTGCAAAGTAACCTATTTTTGCCTTAGGCGAAATAGAAATTCCTTCTTCATGGTTTAAGATCATTTGGATTAAAGTTGTTTTTCCGATTCCATTACCACCAGTTAACGCCACTTTTGCTCCTAACGGAATTTGAAAAGATGCATTTTCAAACAGAGCCTTATCCCCAAATACTTTATTAATTTCTGCACCGACTATAGGGTATGGATTATGGAGCTCCAATGCTTTACTTTGCCTGAAACGAATTCTGCGAATGCCTTCCGGAGCTTCTACTTTTCCTAAGGCCGCAATCCTGTGCTCTAGGGTTTTAGCAGCATTATACATCTTTTTTTCCTTACTTCCTATTGATTTTTGATGAGCTAAACGCCCTCCGTCTTCAGTACTTTTTTTCTTTGAAGAACCTTTTGCCTTCTGTTCTATTTTACGAGCCTGTTTTCGCTTTTCCTCCGCAGCCCTTTCCAATCGGGCACGTTCCGCAATAAATTG
The DNA here is from genome assembly GCF_041432595.1 of Streptococcus sp. 27098_8_86. Lineage (GTDB taxonomy): Bacteria > Bacillota > Bacilli > Lactobacillales > Streptococcaceae > Streptococcus > Streptococcus pneumoniae_F. The sequence goes on along the minus strand of NZ_JAPVZW010000003.1, from coordinate 50,748 downwards.
TTCGTATTCTGCAGCTTGGCTCTTACGTTCTTCCTCTTTCTGACGAAGATAATCAGAATAGTTTCCCCAATACTCAGTGATTTTGCCATCTTTCAGTTCCCATATTTTATCTACTATTTCATCAAGAAAATAGCGGTCATGGCTAATAACTAACAGTGCACCTGTAAAATATTTTAGCTGTCCTATTAGAAAATCAATTCCTTCACGGTCTAAATGGCTCGTAGGTTCATCCGCTAAAATACCATGAACCTGTGCCGATAAGGCCTGTGCTATTTTAAGCCTTGTTTCTTCACCACCGCTCATAGTCTGTATATTTAATTGCTCAACACCTAGCTTGCCTACAAGTGCAAAATCTTTTTCCTCCTGCAGAGTTACTTCGTCCAACTGGGGAATATAGGCAAGTTCACCCAGACGATTCATTTTACATCCTGGGGGAGTTAATTCTCCTAAAAGTACCCTGAGTAAAGTGCTTTTTCCAGCACCATTTGCTCCTACTAAACCAATACGGTCATAATCATATACTTCTAATTCATTTATATCTAAAACATCGCGTCCTTTGAATTCCACACGAATGTCTTTTGCTTTTAATATTAATTCCATAACATTTCCTCCTGTCTATAATCGCATGCTTTCATTTGCTTGTATGCAGGGAAAACCCTGCGATTTTAGCAGGAAGAGTTACATGAAAATAAGATACATAAATATTCCTCCAATATTGTTTATTTTAAATCTAATTTTCTAACCTCAGTTATCATTTGGCAAACTATAGCAATGCCAATAATTAAAATACCTGATAGTAAAAACCAATGATTTACACCGATTTTATCAGCAAAGAATCCAGAAAGAATTAACCCAATTGGCATAGCAAGTGACATGATACTTCCGATCAAAGAAAATACACGTCCTAAATATTCAGGCTTAATTTTCTCCTGAAAAAGAGCTGTTTGCACACCGCTATAAAATGGCACCGAAAGCCCCATTATTGCACAGCAAACTACGAATATTACAAATCCATTTGGAGGAAGTATTCCCGAAACGGCTAAACTGGTCCCCATTATAAAAAATGAACTTGTTATTAGTAATACATGCTTTTCGAAGCCCCCTAATCTTCCTAATAATAAGCCTCCTGCTAGCATCCCAAATGCAAAGGAAATTTCCGTAATAGAAATATGCACAGGCGTTCCATTAAAGTGTTCCATGCTTATTAAAGGAAATAGTGCATTGATTGGCATATAAACAAAAGTATATAGTGTTCCTAAGAGTAATAAGGCAAACAATCCTTTGTTTTGTCTCAGAACCACAACTCCTTCTTTCATCTCCCTTATGAAATTTGGTTCTAAACTTTGCACTTGATTACCCAGCTTAGGTATACGTACAATTGCTACCGTAATAGATGCAATCACAGCACCCAATACGTCGATGGCAATAATAGCATTTAAATCCCAAACGGAGTATAAGAGTGCTGCAACTGCCGGACTAACAATATAGCTTATAGACTGCAAAGACTGACTATAGCCTGCGCATTTCGTTAGCTGTTCTTCTGGTACTAAAAGTGGTGTAACCGCATTGAGTGCTGGGGTATGAAAAGCTGTTCCAATGCTACGGATAAACAATACTATCATAATCATCCAGACAGGTAGCTCCATACAGAATGCAACAATAGCAAGCACTGCACCAGCTGCTGCGATAATTAAATCGGCACCAATCATTATCTTCTTCCTATCATGACGATCCACTAGCACACCAATGGCAGGTCCCAAAATCGCATAGGGTAAAAAACCTACTAATGAAGCCATAGACAAGACCATCGCAGATCCTGTTTTTTCTGTAAGGTAAAAAATAATCGCCATTTGCAGGATGGCACTAGTGATTAATGATACTGCTTGCCCTGCCCATATTGCATAAAATTTTCGTTTCCAATTGTTGTATTTTTCCATTTATATTATCTCCTGCATATTATTTTGCTTGAATTTCTATTTTGAATAGCATTCTAGGCAATAAAAAATGCAGGCCAAACCCCACAATGTGGCTTTTGGTCTGCATACATACAATTTGGAAACATTCATATTAAAGACATAGTTAAATAAAGGTATAGTTAAATAACCAATATCCTCACCGTAACTAATGAATGCTCAATATCGTATAAATAAGCACAACAAAAAAGCCTATCATCGGGTATAGATTCTGCTTTTTTTATTGCCAGCTTATCTTAAACGCATTGAGGCTGTCATAGTTTCGGTTCCTCCTACATCTTTGTTTATATCAATTTATAGTATAACACAACAAGATGATATGTTCAATATAAAAGTTATGGAATGAGACTCATACTTCCAATTCGATGCCAGATTTAAAGGATATGACGAAGTTTTCTTCATAGACTGTAACGCTCTGGATTATCTTCCTTAGTAGCAAGCGATTAGCTTTCACAAAATCTTCTGTTTGTAGTTTTAAAAATTCATCAGGATTTTCTAACTCAACCTCAAAATATTTCATTTTACATTCCCTCATTTCATTTATTGATAAATTGAGTTTGCAAAAAAGAGTGGACAATTTTTGTCTACTCTTAACCTTTAAAATAGTTTTTTTTAATCGATTTGAAGTTGCCTAAATTATTACTTATTCGGTAAAATGAAGTATTGCTTTCAACAGATTTCCTTCAACTACACTTCACTTGATTCAAACAAGGTGGGTACATTTCTATTCCCACAAACTCCTTGTCAATGGAAACAAACACGTACCCACAGGGTAAATGGAAATAGAAACTGATAATTTCTAGCTATCACTTCTACTCATTCCAAAAATTTTCTCACTCTGATACTTACCCACCATAAAGCAAAAAGCCTTGCAATCAAGGCTTTCATTATCCCTTTCGTTCAAAGGTTTCTAAGCTTTTACGAGCAGAGCGACACACTCAGCGGTTCGCTATCTCCGTTCTGTCTGCGTGCTAGCACTTGTCAATCACGGACAGCTATCGCATGGGCGGAAGTAAATGCTAATCTTCGTCGTTTTACTCCTTGACTAGCAAACTTACCGCCTCAACATGTCCTGTATGTGGAAATAAAACACGATTAAAGATAAGGGAAGATACTGAATTAAAAAAATTCCCCCTCTATTGTCCGAAATGCAGACAAGAAAATTTAATTGAAATAAAGCAGTTCAAAGTAACTGTGATTACAGAGCCAGACGCAAAGACGCAGAGCCGATAAAATGAGATTAATACAATCTCATTTTATCGGCTCTTTCCGTTATGTATGGATTCTTTTAATTAGTCTTCGATGTTTCTTGCTTCGTTGATACCGCTGGCTAAAGATTCCATTAAGGATAGTTCTTTGTCTGTAAAGCTATCCATGTATTTCTCTATCTGTAATCGTCGGGTGCTTTTTACCAAGTTATTAGCAGGTAAGAAAAATTCATCAACGGAAACATGAAGTAACGATACAAGGTCATAAAGAACTTGTATGCTGGGGTGTTGCCCTTTATTTTCAATATTAGTTAAGTACCGTGGGTCAATTTCAATCAATGCTCCCACTTGTTCACGAGTTAAACCTCGTTTCAATCGAGCTTCTTTAATGGCTAAACCAAAGGCTCTAAAATCATATTTATCTTCTTTTTTACGCATAGTAGACCACCTCTATACATTTTATTGTTCCTACTGAATTAAAAACAGGTATAGAAAAACGTGTTATATGGTTTATAGGTTTATATTTAATAAAAAGCACTACTAAACGCCAATAAAAAAAACCGTTATATGGTAGTGCTATTTACGCTGTTAAAATATTGTATATTACTTCCAAATGGCGGTTTGTTGGAGGTCAACGTCGCCATGAAGTACATCATATACAATAAATTTCCTTACATTGGGTTCTTGTCAAAAAAAGTCGTCTATCTGCAATAGATAAGTACGTCCACCAATGTGGTTTTATAAATCATATAGATAGAATAACAGAAGCATGTAAACAGAGAAATAAATCTGTTTATATGCTTTTTTGGCTATTCAGAACTTTTTTACAAAGTTTATTTATCAGTAATGCAACAAATCCCCCTTTCACATTGGGACTAAGAGTGAAAGGAGATAAACGAGCAAGGCTCACTTCCTTTCCTAGACAGAAAGGGGGTGAGAAACATGAAACCATCTTCTTTTCAGACCACAATAGAAAATCAGTTTGACTATATCTGTAAACGTGCTATGGAAGACGAGCGAAAGAATTATATGCTTTATCTTTCAAGGATTGCAAAGCGTGAGGTGTCCTTTTCGGATGTTGGCGATTATCTTGTTAGCCAGTTTGCGACAACAGATAACTATTCAACTGACTTTCAGATTTTTACACTCAATGGGTTATCAGTAGGCGTTGAAAATGATTTGTTGAGTGAAGCATTACGTGAGTTGCCAGACAAGAAACGTGAAATTCTACTGCTGTTTTACTTTATGGACATGAGCGATTCAGAAATTGCAGACCTGTTGAAATTGAACCGTTCTACTGTCTATCGGCATAGAACCAGTGGACTAGCCTTAATTAAAAAGTTTATGGAGGAATTTGAAGAATGAAAACACAATATCCTATGATTCCCTTTCCTCTCATTGTAAAGGCAACAGATGGCGATACCGAAGCGATTAACCAGATTCTACATCATTACAGAGGGTACATAACGAAGCGTTCCCTACGACTTATGAAAGATGAATATGGCAATCAAAGTATGGTCGTTGATGAAGTCTTACGTGGAAGAATGGAAACCAGACTGATTACAAAGATTTTGTCATTTGAAATTAAGTAATATCCTCTCTCCTTTCGTGGAAGCGTGCTAAACCATTCCACGCTTCCCGAACAGGGAGGTTTGTTATTCCACCAAAGCATATTGAGCTTTCAATGTGTTTTGATAGGCTAACGAGCCATTGTTCTTTGAAAACTGAATAAAAGTAATCGAATACGTTTCGATAAGAAAAGAGCCAACGGAACTAACCGCCATGACCTATCTTATAAAGATAGCGAGCGATTCATGTTAGTGATCCGAGAAGCAATCTTTAGCAGGATTGCCTGCAACGACATTCTTATCGTGATAATGATACTCCCATACAGTCAATAGTCCGAGCGTGATAAAACCGTCGCAGGCAATGAGTATGGCTACATGAGAACCATGCAGGGGTGGAACTCCCGTGAGCTTTGCTAAAGCTGTTCGATTGCTGGTAAAACAACTTTTATGAAATCCAAATAAGTGATTTGGAAAGGAGGATTTTATGAAGCAGACTGACATTCCTATTTGGGAACGTTATACCCTAACCATTGAAGAAGCGTCAAAATATTTTCGTATTGGCGAAAACAAGCTACGACGCTTGGCAGAGGAAAATAAAAATGCAAATTGGCTGATTATGAATGGCAATCGTATTCAGATTAAACGAAAACAATTTGAAAAAATTATAGATACATTGGACGCAATCTAGCGTCGCCAAAGGGTCTTGTATATGATAAAATAGTATTAAGTCGTATCAAGGCTCTTTCCATAAAGGAAAGGAGCAAATGCCATGTCAGAAAAAAGACGTGACAATAAAGGTCGAATCTTAAAGACTGGAGAGAGCCAACGAAAAGACGGAAGATACTTATACAAATATATAGATTCATTTGGAGAACCGCAATTTGTTTACTCGTGGAAACTTGTGGCTACAGACCGAGTACCAGCAGGAAAGCGTGATTGTATCTCACTTAGAGAGAAAATCGCAGAGTTACAGAAAGACATTCATGATGGTATTGATGTTGTAGGAAAGAAAATGACACTCTGCCAGCTTTACGCAAAACAGAACGCTCAAAGACCAAAGGTTAGAAAAAACACTGAAACTGGACGCAAATATCTTATGGATATTTTGAAGAAAGACAAGTTAGGTGTAAGAAGTATTGACAGTATTAAGCCATCAGACGCTAAAGAATGGGCTATTAGAATGAGTGAAAATGGTTATGCTTATCAAACCATCAATAACTACAAACGTTCTTTAAAGGCTTCATTCTATATTGCTATACAAGATGATTGTGTTCGGAAGAATCCATTTGACTTTCAACTGAAAGCAGTTCTTGATGATGATACTGTCCCTAAGACCGTACTAACAGAAGAACAGGAAGAAAAACTGTTAGCCTTTGCAAAAGCTGATAAAACCTACAGCAAAAATTATGATGAAATTCTGATACTCTTAAAAACAGGTCTTCGTATTTCAGAGTTTGGTGGTTTGACACTTCCAGATTTAGATTTTGAGAATCGTCTTGTCAATATAGACCATCAGCTATTGAGAGATACTGAAATTGGGTACTACATTGAAACACCAAAGACCAAAAGTGGCGAACGTCAAGTTCCTATGGTTGAAGAAGCCTATCAAGCATTTAAGCGAGTGTTAGCGAATCGAAAGAATGATAAGCGTGTTGAGATTGATGGATATAGTGATTTCCTCTTTCTTAATAGAAAGAACTATCCAAAAGTGGCAAGTGATTACAACGGCATGATGAAAGGTCTTGTTAAGAAATACAATAAGTATAACGAGGATAAATTGCCACACATCACTCCACATAGTTTGCGACATACATTCTGTACCAACTATGCAAATGCAGGAATGAATCCAAAGGCATTACAGTACATTATGGGACATGCTAATATAGCCATGACGCTGAACTATTACGCACATGCAACATTCGATTCTGCAATGGCAGAAATGAAACGCTTGAATAAAGAGAAGCAACAGGAGCGTCTTGTTGCTTAGTAGTACAAATGAATTTACTACTTATTTACCACTTCTGACAGCTAAGACATGAGGAAATATGCAAAGAAACGTGAAGTATCTTCCTACAGTAAAAATACTCGAAAGCACATAGAATAAGGCTTTACGAGCATTTAAGAAAATATAAAAAGATAATTAGAAATTTATACTTTGTTTAATTTTAAAAATTATATAATAGCAACAATCAAAGAATTTGATTTTTTTATATTAAAATTATATAATAATCAAAATAATTGATTATTTTATATTAAAATTATATAATAGCGATAATCAAAGGAATTGATTTATTTTTTGATATTAAAATAGAAAAGGAGGGTAAGCAATATTGTGGTCAATCATTGCTGGAGGTCTGATTGGACTTGTAGCAGGTAGAATCACTAAAAAAGGTAGTTCTATGGGAATCGTCGCAAATGTATTCGCTGGTTTAGTCGGGTCATCTGTAGGACAATCCCTTTTAGGTAGTTGGGCCCATCCATCGCTGGAATGGCTTTGATCCCATCTATTGCAGGAGCAGCAATTGTTGTTACTGTAGTATCATTCTTTACAGGTAAAAAATAATTACTTGTAGAATAAACTATTTTTAAATAGATTAGACGGGTAAAAATAGTTTAATGTTAAATCGAAAGGATTGTATATGTCAAAAACAAAGAAAATATTTTTAATTATTTTCTGTATTTTAATCTTGACAATTTTCCTTCCTGTTTTGATAGATTATCATCAAGTTAGTGATCTAGGCATTCAGCTATTTAGCTGGAGACAGAATCATTTCGTTGAATTCTATCTCTCTAGATATATATTCTGGGGGATAGTGGCTCTATCAACTTTAGTTTTGTTATCGATGTTAGTTGTGTTGTTTTATCCTAAACGTTATTTGGAAATTCAACTTGAAACTAAAAACGATACACTAAAATTAAAGAATTCTGCAATCGAAGGTTTTGTTAGAAGTTTGGTAAGTGATCATGGATTGATCAAGAACCCAACTGTTCATGTAAATTTACGAAAAAATAAATGTTTCGTTCATGTAGAAGGTAAAATTCTTCCTTCGGACAACATCGCTGACAGATGCCAACTAATTCAAAATGAAATAACTAATGGATTGAAGCAGTTTTTTGGTATTGAGCGTCAGGTTAAACTAGAAGTTCTAGTAAAAGACTACCAGCCTAAACCAAAACCTCAAAACAAAAAGACTGTTAGTCGTGTGAAGTAAGGAAGTAAAAAATGGAATGGCTTAAACAATATCGATATCCAATTATCGCTGGTCTCATAGGCGTATTTCTCGCTTGTTTGATTATCTCCTTTGGCTTCTTCAAAACAATATTTGTATTGATTTTAGGAGCACTGGGAGTTGCAGCTGGATTATATATCGAAAAAAACTATATAGATAAATAAAAATTACTAATTTAATTAAAGGAGTTTCATATGTCAAACGAAAAAAACATTAACACTAACGTAGAAAAGAAAGATGCTACTGCTGTAGCTCACGAAATCAAAGGGGAACTTACTTACGAAGATAAAGTTATCCAAAAAATCATTGGTCTGTCACTAGAAAACGTTTCAGGTCTTTTGGGAATCGACGGTGGTTTCTTCTCAAATCTTAAAGAAAAAATCGTTAACAGCGATGACGTAACAAGTGGTGTTAACGTAGAAGTTGGTAAAACACAAGTCGCAGTTGACTTAAACATTATTGCTGAGTACCAAAAAAATGTTCCAGCTTTATATTCAGAAATCAGAGAAATCGTATCTTCAGAAGTTGCTAAAATGACTGACTTGGAAGTTGTTGAAATCAACGTAAACGTTGTCGACATCAAAACTAAAGAACAACATGAAGCAGACTCAGTAAGCCTTCAAGATCGCGTATCTGACGTTGCTGAATCAACAGGAGAATTCGCTTCAGAACAATTCGAAAAAGCTAAATCTGGTCTTGGATCTGGTTTCTCAACTGTTCAAGAAAAAGTTAGCGAAGGTGTAGAAGCTGTTAAAGGTGCAGCAACTGGTGTAGTATCTCACGAAAACACTCGTGTAAACTAAGATAAAATAAATATAACAGGAGAAATTATCATGTCAGTAGAAGAAAAATTAAATCAAGCTAAAGGTTCTATTAAAGAAGGTGTTGGAAAAGTCATCGGTGATGAAAAAATGGAAAAAGAAGGAACAGCTGAAAAAGTTGTTTCTAAAGTAAAAGAAGTTGCTGAAGATGCCAAAGACGCTGTAGAAGGTGCTATCGAAGGTGTTAAAAACATGTTGAGTGGCGACAATAAATAAGGCTAAAAGTTACTTTATCTTTTAGTAACATTAGTCAAAAGAGTCTGAGTCAAGATGATTCTCAGAAAACAAAAAGCTAGAGATTTCCAATTGCGGAACTCTAGCTTTTTAATTTCGCCTCTTTCTCTTATTATATTTCAGCAGGTTGTTGACCATGAGTACGAATCCCATGTCAATTCTCACTTGGCGCTTACCTCTCAGATAACATCTCTTATAACCCAAGCAAACCTTTATCTGCCCAAAGACAGATTTCATATCAATCTTACGTTTAGCGAAAATTTGTCTACCATTGGAAGATAAAAGTGCCTGATATTCTTTAGTTTTTAAACACTGGTAACGTTCATTCATATACAGTCCCTTTTGAGGGGCTGATTCAGGTTCACAATTGCAGTCAAGATTGATTTCAAGGATTTTTACTTTCTATCTCCCCTTTTTCATAATGTATTTTCGTACAGGTACTTCAACTATTTGAACGATCTCAAATCCTTCTTTTTGATAAAGGTGCTGAGCTGCTTGATTTGCTTCGAAGACATTTAAAGAAATACTATCTATGTCTCCATTTTCAAAGGCCAAACTAACAAATTTCCTTAAAGCCTGGCTACCTAAGCCTTGCCCCTGTTTCTGGGGGTTGATAAAAAAGCGTCCAATATGAAGATTACTGTCTTCTTGCCTGATTTTCTGGATGAGCCCCACAAACTCTTGTCCTTCAAAGATTGAAAAGATTCCTTCCAAATCTTGCAAAACTTGAATTGTCAAGGGAAAAGGAATCATTGTTCCCATCCATTGTTCTTGAAAGGATTTACCAAGAGAGTTGGACCATTGGCATACGAGCTGAGCGTTTTCTGTGCTTACCTTTTCTTCAAAACGAATTGTCATCTTTTCCTCACCATCTTATCTATATTTCTCCATTATACTACTTCTCCTATTTTTTACGAATAGATAAGTATGATTGATTTTTATTTTTTTCTTGTCGGGAGCATTCTCGCTTCCTTTCTTGGTTTGGTCATTGACCGTTTTCCTGAGCAATCCATTATCCAACCTGCTAGTCACTGCGATTCCTGTCAGACTCGCTTGCGCCCCTTAGATTTGATTCCGATTCTCTCGCAAGTGCTCAATCGCTTTCGCTGTCGCTACTGCAAATCTCCTTATACAGTCTGGTATGCCCTCTTTGAACTAGGCTTAGGGCTCCTCTTTCTGGCTTGGTCTTTGGAATTGCTTTCCTTGGGGCAAGTCGTCCTAATCACCGCTGGTTTGACCTTGGGCATCTACGACTTTCGCCATCAGGAATATCCCCTACTGGTCTGGATGACTTTCCACCTAATCCTCATGGCTTCCTCTGGCTGGAATCTGGTCATGGTCTTTTTCCTTGCTCTTGGCTTTTTGGCTCATTTTATCGATATCCGCATGGGCGCAGGGGATTTTCTCTTTTTAGCTTCTTGTGCTCTCGTCTTTAGCGCAACAGAATTACTCATCTTGATTCAGTTTGCTTCTGCAACAGGAATTCTAGCCTTTCTCCTGCAAAATAAAAAGGAAAGACTTCCTTTCGTGCCTTTCCTCTTACTCGCTACTTGTGTGATTATTTTTGGTAATCTACTGCTTGTTTGATAAAGTCCTGAATCGGCTCTCCTTGGTGGAGAGCTTTTACGATTTTTGAACCGACGATAACGCCATCTGACACTGCATTGAAGCGTTCTACATCGGCTTGACTAGATACGCCAAAACCTGTCAAGACTGGGATATCGGCCACTTGATGCAATTGTGCCAAGTGCTTGTCCAAGTCTGCGCGGTAATTGCCAGATTTCCCTGTTACCCCATTGATGGCAACAGCATAGACAAATCCTTCTGCCCCTTTAATTAATTCTTTCTGGCGCTCAATCCCTGTCGTCAAACTAACTAGGGGAATCAAGGCAATGTCTGTATCTGCCAAAAATGGTTCTACAAAGTTGGCATGCTCATGAGGCAAGTCTGGAATAATCAAGCCCTTAACCGCTGTATCTGCCAAATCTTTGACAAAGTTCTCCACACCGTACTGAAAGAGGGGGTTGAAGTAGGTCATAATGACCAGTGGAATCTCTGTTTCAATGGTTTTCAAGGTTTCAACCAAAGCCTGGGTAGAGGTTCCGTGGGCTAAACTGCGCAAGCCAGCTTCTTCGATAACAGGTCCATCTGCAACAGGGTCTGAAAAGGGAATGCCCACTTCAATTGCAGAGACACCCAAATCTTCTAAAAAGTGGATTGTTTCAGCTAGACCATCCAAACCTTTCTCGTGGTCTCCAGCCATGATATAGGGAACAAAAATTCCTTTTCCAGCTGCTTTTATAGCATTTAATTTTTCTGTTAGTGTCTTAGGCATGAGCTTCTCCCTTCTTTGCTGCATCTGCTTCCAAGCGGTCTTTGACTTGAACCACATCCTTGTCCCCACGACCTGATAGGCAGACAATCATAGACTTATCCGGTCCAAGTTCTTTGGCCAATTTCACTGCAAAAGCAATAGCGTGGCTAGATTCCAAGGCTGGGATAATCCCTTCAACACGAGACAAGAGTTGGAATCCTTCCAAGGCTTCTTCGTCTGTCACAGGAACATAGCTGGCACGCTTGATATCGTGGTAGTGAGAATGTTCTGGACCGATACCAGGATAGTCCAAACCTGCTGAGATAGAGAAGGCTTCAAGAATTTGACCATGGGCATCTTGGAGCACATCCATGAGGGAACCGTGAAGGACACCAGGACGACCCTTGGTCAAGGTAGCTGCGTGGTGCTCTGTGTCTACACCAAGTCCAGCTGCTTCAGCCCCATACATGGCTACTGACTCATCTTCTACAAAGGGATGGAATAGCCCGATAGCATTAGAACCACCACCAACACAGGCTACTAGGGCATCTGGCAGATTTTTACCTGTCAAGTCACGGTACTGTTGTTTAGCCTCTTGACCGATGACACTTTGGAAATCACGAACGATTTCTGGGAAAGGATGAGGCCCCAAGGCAGAACCAAGGATATAGTGGGTATCGTCGATATTAGCTACCCATGAACGAAGAGCTGCATTGACCGCATCCTTGAGCACGCGCGAACCGTCTGTCACTGCCTCAACCTTGGCTCCCAAAAGTTCCATACGGAAGACATTGAGGGCTTGGCGTTTGACATCTTCCTCACCCATGTAGATAGTACATTCCATGTTAAAGAGGGCTGCAGCAGTTGCAGTTGCCACACCGTGCTGACCAGCACCTGTTTCAGCGATAATTTTCTTTTTGCCCATGCGTTTAGCCAGAAGAACTTGTCCCAAGGCATTGTTAATCTTGTGGGCCCCTGTATGGTTAAGGTCTTCACGTTTGAGATAAATCTTGGCTCCGCCAATATGCTGGGTCAAGTTTTTTGCGTAGTAAAGAGGAGTTTCACGCCCCACATACTGGCGTAAGAGTTGGTTTAATTCCTCTTGGAAACTTGGGTCTGCCTGACTTTCACGGTAGGCCTTCTCCAACTCTAAAACTGCTGTCATCAATGTTTCTGGGACAAAACGTCCGCCGAATTTTCCGTAAAATCCATCTTTATTTGGTTCTTGATATGCCATTCTTTACCCTCTCTATAAATCTTCTAATCTTTTCATGATCTTTTTGTCCATCTGTCTCCACTCCGCTTGATACATCTACTGCAAAGGGAGAGAAGTGCTGAATTGCTCTTGCTACATTGTCCTCATTTAGCCCGCCTGCGATGAAGAAAGGCTGGGCTAGTTCTGTCGTATCCACTCGGCCCCAGTCAAATGTTTGACCACTTCCTGCGACAGGGGCATCAAAGAGTAGATAGTCTGCCTGAGAATTGGGCACATGACCCTCTCCATCCACCTGCACAGCCTGAATGCTGTCACAGGGCAAGTCCTCAAACACATCATCCGCTATCTGACCGTGAACTTGAACCAAGTCTAAACCAACTTTTTCAATGACTTCTAGCAGTTGAGTCCGACTTGGTGAAACAAATACACCAACCTTTTTGACATCTGCAGGAATAAGCTTTGCCAGCTCAGAAGCCTGATCCAAGGTCACCTGTCTTTTGCTAGGTGCAAAGACAAAACCGATGTAGTCGGCTCCTGCTGAAACGGCTGTTGCCACCGCTTCTTTGGTAGATAGTCCGCAAATTTTAACCTTTGTCAATCTGCAACTCCTTGATTCTTTGAGCCACATCCTCTGCCTGCATAAGAGCTGTCCCAACTAAAATTCCATTAAAGTATGGCGCTACTCGTTCCGCATCCTGCCCTGTGAAAATAGCAGATTCAGAAATGTACAAGCAATCATCTTTGAAATGTTTAGCCAAATCTACACTGGTCTGCAAGTCAACTTCAAAGGTAGTCAAATTACGGTTATTAACCCCGATAATTTGAGCTCCAAGGCGGTGTGCTACCTCTAGTTCAGCTAGATTGTGGGTTTCCACCAAGACTTCCAGACCAAGCTCTGTCGCGTAGTCATAAAGTTCCTTAAGACGTTCTTCTGACAAAGCAGCCACAATGAGCAAGATGACTGTCGCACCTACATTGCGAGCACGGATGATTTGCTTTTCATCGATAATAAAGTCCTTGTTAAGCGTCGGAATTCCTACCTGACTGGAAATCTCTCGCAGATAATCCAAATGCCCTTTAAAGAAAACTTCATCTGTCAAAACCGAAATCATCACTGCTCCGTTCGCTTCATAAGTCTGGGCCTGTTGCACAATATCCACATCGAGATTGATATCTCCCAGACTAGGGCTAGCTTTCTTGACCTCAGCGATTACCTGTAAACGGTCTTGGTGTTGTTTTAGATAGTCAGCCAAGCGATAAGTCTGACGCAGGGGCTGGACTTCCTCCAGCTCCATCTGCTCGACCTCACTCGCCTTCTGCTCCAAAATTCGTGCTAAAAATTCCTGACTCATTTTTGGTACTCCTGTAACAGTCTGAGTTTTTCAAGGGCCTTGCCACTAGCAATCACTTGACGGGCCAAGGCAACTCCTTCCTTGATACTAGCTACCTTACCATTAGCATAGAAACCAAGACCAGCATTTAAAACTGTAGTTTCCAAGAATGGACTTGGTTCATTTTTAAGAACGCTGAGCAAAATTTCTGCATTTTCCTGAGCATTGCCTCCACGAATATCGTCGATAGCGTAGCCTTCCATCCCCAGATCTTCTGGAGTAAAGCTTGACAAGGTGATTTCGCCATTTTCAAGCAGAGCAATCTTGGTTGTTCCGTTCAAGCCAGCTTCATCCAGTCCTTCTGGTCCAGCAACTACGATGGCACGTTTGCGACCCATATTTTTCAATACCTGAGCTGTACTTTCTAGCAGTTCTGGACGACTAATACCAAGAAGCTGTGTTTCCAAGGCCATTGGGTGAATCAGGGGACCAGTCAAGTTCATAATCGTTGGAATTCCTAGTTCCAAACGAGCTGGCATGATGTATTTCATAGCTGGGTGCATATTTTTAGCAAAGAGAAAGACGATGCCAGTTTTATCAAAAACCTTACCTAGTTCAGCTGGTTTGAGGTCTAGGTTGATACCCAAGGCTTCGAGGACATCTGCAGAACCAGATTTAGAAGAAATCGAGCGGTTACCATGCTTGGCCATGTGAACACCACCACCAGCCAAGACAAAGGCTGCAGTTGTGGAAATATTAAAACTGAAAGACTTGTCCCCACCTGTACCACAGTTGTCCATGGCATCATGAATTTCAGTCGGAATATGTTGAGCGTGTCCTCTCATGACTTGAGCAATGGCTGTGCGTTCTTCAGGTGTTTCCCCCTTCATCTTAAGAGCCAAAAGGAGAGAAGCAATCTGCGCCTCCGTTACACGCCCAGTTACGATACGCTCAATGACATCCGTCATTTCCACACCTGATAAATTTTCAAATTTTGCTAGTTTTTCAATAATCTCTTTCATCCTAGTTTCCTCACTTTACAACCTTCTCGATAAAATTCCGAATAGAAGACAAGCCATCTGGCGTTCCAATACTCTCTGGATGGTACTGGAAGCCATAAATCGGTAGGTTTTTATGTTGAATCCCCATGATGGCTTGGTCATCAGTAGAACGAGCTGTCACTTCAAATTCTTCTGGCATTTCCTCAATCAAAATACTGTGATAACGCATGACCGCACGGCCATCCTCAATGCCTTGATACAAAACAGATGGCGCTTCAAAGCTGATATTGCTCTGTTTCCCATGCATGACTTTTGGAGCCAAACCTAACTTACCACCAAAGACTTCTGCAATGGCTTGGTGGCCCAAACAAATCCCAAGAATCGGCTTCTTGCCAGCAAAATCACGAATCATGTCTTCCATCTTTCCAGCATCAACTGGCCAACCTGGGCCGGGCGAAAAGACCAGACCATCTGCTTTTTCAGCTTCTTCATACAGCTTGGGATCATCATTTCTCAAAACCTGTACTTCTGCAAAATTCCCAATGTATTGGGCTAAGTTATAGGTAAAAGAATCATAGTTGTCAATCAATAAAATCATGGTCTTAGTTCTCCAATTCTAGTCATAGATTTAGCCTTATTAATGGTTTCTTGGTATTCGTTTTGGGCGATAGAGTCGTATACAATCCCTGCCCCAGCCTGCACATAGGCTGTTTGATTTTTGAGAATCATGGTTCGGATGGCAATGGCGAAGTCCATATCACCTGTCGCAGACAAGTAGCCGATTGCTCCTGCGTATACGCCCCGTTTTTCTGTTTCCAGTTCATAGATGCGTCTCATCGCTCGAATCTTTGGTGCTCCAGAAACGGTTCCAGCTGGAAGTGTTGATTTTAAAGCATCTATAGCAGTGAGTTCTGGAAGCAAACGCCCCTTGACCACGCTGGTCAAATGCATAACATAACGGAAGAGCTCCACTTCCATATACTTGGTGACTTGGACACTGGCCGTTTCAGAGATGCGACCAATATCATTACGTCCCAAGTCTACTAACATTCGATGCTCTGCTGTTTCCTTCTCATCCGAAAGCAGGTCTGTCGCCAAAGCCTTGTCTTCTTCATCCGTAGCTCCTCTTGGTCGCGTCCCTGCAATCGGATTGGTTGTCACGATGCCATTTTTAACTGAAACTAAACTTTCTGGACTAGCACCGATAATCTGATAATCCCCAAAATCATAGAAATAAAGGTAATTAGATGGGTTTGTCACGCGGAGATTTCTGTAGAAGTCAAATGGATTTCCAGTAACCTCTGCTGAGAAGCGCTGACTGAGCACGCATTGGAACATATCTCCATTACGAATCAAGTCACGAGCTGTTTCCACCATTTCTTCAAACTTCTGAGGAGCGATATGCGGTTTGAAGTCAAGTGGTGATAAATCCAAATCTTCAAATTCATTTGGAGCAAGGATGCGTAATTCCTCAAGCACTTGGTTCAAGGCTTTTTCCAAGTCTTCTTGACTACGCTCGCTGTAGAGAGCATCCTCAATGACATGGATTTTTTCCTTCTTGTGGTCAAAGACCATATAGCTCTCATAAACAAAGAAATGCATGTCTGGTGTCCCAATTGTATCTTGGGGGATTTGACCAATTTCTTCATAAAGGGAAATCATATCGTAACCAACAAAGCCAATAGCTCCCCCACCAAAAGGTAGGTCTGAATGATGCTGGCTCTTATGAGTCACTTCATAAAGGAAATCCAAAGGATCCCGATCAATCACTTGACCATTTTGATAAAGGACTCCATTTTCAAACTTAATCTCAAAAACTGGATTATAGGCTAGGATAGAAAAACGAGCTGTTTCCTTGTCTCTCGGAATACTCTCTAAGATAACCTTGTGTTGCCCCTTTAGGCGCATATAAGCCAAGATTGGTGATAAGACATCTCCATGAATGATTCGTTCCATTGTATTTTCCCTTTCAGTTCTACTTCTAGTCCGTGGCGACTGTATGAAAAATCCCCACGCAAAATAACTTGCGTGAGGACGAAATTCGCGGTGCCACCTCAATTATAGGATTTCTCCTATCTCTCATTCCTGTCTCAGATACCTCCTGTAACAGGCTGTGCGATAAAGGGCACTCCCTTGAGAATTATGTTTTCTTCTCTTGTTTCAGATGGACCCAACCTTACAGCTTTCTCTGCTTGTTTCCAGCAACCACAAGCTCTCTATGAGAGAAAGGACTGTAATTTTTCCATCTATTATTTTTTAGCTTCTAGGTAGTCTGCAATCGCAGCTACGTCCTTGTCTCCACGACCAGAGACATTGATGATGATAATGTCATCTTTACTTAGTTTCGGTGCACGTTTAACCGCTTCTGCGATAGCGTGCGAACTTTCAATCGCTGGGATAATTCCTTCAGTCTTGCTGAGAAGGAGGAGAGCCTGAACAGCTTCTTCGTCTGTCGCAGCCACATATTCCACGCGACCTGAGTCTTTGAAGTAGGCGTGTTCTGGGCCAACACCTGGATAGTCCAAACCAGCTGAGATAGAGTAAACTGGAGCCAGCTCTCCGTCTTCTTTAAAGACTGCATAGGTCTTCATTCCGTCGACAATTCCGATGCTACCTTTTGTCATAGTAGCTGCGTGCTTGTCTGTATCAAGTCCATAACCAGCAGCTTCAACCCCAACCAATTTGACTTCTTCATCAGCCACATACTGAGAAAAAGCACCGATGGCATTGGAACCACCACCTACACAAGCAATAACGTAGTCTGGCAAGCGTCCTTCTTTTTCCAAGATTTGACGACGAGATTCTTCACTGATGATCTTTTGAAACTCATGAACAATGGTTGGATATGGGTGAGGTCCCACAGCAGATCCCAGAACATAAAAGGCTTCAAGGTCATTCATCCATGCTCCAAAGGCTGCATCAACAGCATCTTTGAGGGTACGAGTCCCTGTTTCAACTGCGTGAACAGTTGCTCCCATCATCTCCATACGGAAAACATTGAGACGTTGACGCTCCACATCTTCTGCCCCCATGTAGACATCACAGGCCATACCAAACTTGGCTGCAGCCGCTGCTGTCGCAACACCGTGCTGACCAGCTCCTGTTTCCGCAATCACTCGTTTTTTGCCCATGCGTTTGGCCAAAAGAATTTGTCCTAAAACGTTGTTGAGCTTGTGAGAACCAAGGTGGTTAAGGTCTTCACGTTTGAGATAAATCTTAGCGCCACCTAAGTGATCTGTCAAACTTTCCGCAAAATAGAGCGGTGTTTCGCGACCTGAATAGTCCTTTAAGTAATGGCGAAATTCTGCCAAAAACTCTGGATCATCCTTGTACTTGTCAAATGTCACTTCTAACTCATCCAACAAAGCCTGAATCGGCTCCGGTACAAAACTACCACCAAATTGTCCAAAATAACCCTTAGTTGTCATAAAATTTTTCCTCTTTCTGTATTGATTTCAAGATATGAAAAAGCCCACACACAGAAAATACTTCCATGTGAGGGCGTTAGTAACGCGGTGCCACCTCAATTATAAAGGGACTATCTCCCTTTACATCTCTGCCTTGTCTAACAACAAGTTGCACTGTAAGGTGTGCGCACCGAATTTTCATTGTTTCAAATTCATTTTTTAAAATCAGCCCACTTTCACTACTTCCAACCACCTGTTCACAATCACCACAGGCTCCCTGAAGATCAAAAATAGTTACTTTTCTGATTTATTGAACTTATTTTAATACTTTGTTTTTCCTTTGTCAAGACTTTTTTACAATTTTTTTGATGAAGCTAGTACTTTTTCAGAAACTGTTTTGAAAGTCTCAATGATATAGTCCACTTCTTCATTGCTTAGTTTAGTATGAAGAGGAAGCGTAATTTCATTTTCAAAGAAGGCATAAGCCTTAGGATAATTCGCCATATCAAAGCCAAGATTCTTATAGGCTGTCAAGAGCGGAAGCGGTTTGTAATGGACGTTACTTGCAATTCCTGCTTTGGCCAATTCTTGGATGATGAGATTGCGTTCTTCTAAGCTCGCTCCTTCTACATGGGTGATGTAGAGATGGCGTGAAGATTCGACAGTATCAGTCTTGTGTGCCAATGGATGGATACGGGAACCTGCAAAACCACGATCATAGCGATCCACGATATCCTTACGACGACCAAGCAAACTTGGGTAACGGTCCAATTGTACCAAACCAAGCGAAGCCATGATATCGGTCATATTGCACTTGTAGGCCGGCGTTACGATATCGTATTCCCATGAGCCCAGCTGCATCTTGGCAAGAGCATCTTTGGTTTGACCATGAAGGGAAAGGATTTGGAATTCCTTGTACATCTCTTCGTCATCAATCGCTGGATTGGCTTTCCAAGTCGCACTTCCTCCCTCAGCTGTTGTAAAGTTCTTAACGGCGTGGAATGAGAAGGAAGTAAAGTCAGCGATAGAACCAGCCGGTTGTCCTTTATAAGTAGATCCTAAAGCATGGGCACTATCAGAAACAATCACAATACGGTTAAAGGCTTTTTGCCACTTGCTTGACGCAGTAAAGAGATCACGTTTCTTCTCCACTACATGGAACAAACGGTCATAGTCGCAAACAATCCCCGCAAGCTCAACAGGAATAATCACCTTAGTCTTTTCAGTAATGGCTTGCTCAAGCAAGTCATAGTCCATCTCAAACGTATCTGCTTGGATATCCACCATGACAGGGGTTGCTCCCACGTGAGTGATGACACTACATGAAGCTGTATAGGTCATGGCTGGAACGATGACTTCATCACCAGGTCCCACTTCCAAGACACGCAAAATCAACTCCAGAGCGGCAGTCGCAGAGTTGAGGCAGACAGTCTTAGGCGTCTGTGTGTATTGAGACAAGCGACGCTCTAGTTCTTTTGTCTTAGGACCTGTTGTGATCCAACCAGAACGCAGGGTATCCGCTACTTCAGCAATTTCTGCTTCCGTAATATCGGGTGGTGAAAATGGAATATTGTAATTTGGCATTGATTTGCTCCTTTTATCTGTACTCATTTTCTCATGACTACTTTATTTTAGCACTTCAAACACGGTTTGAAACATGATTTTGATGTCTCCAAGGAAACTAAACTCTCGAAGATAGGCGAGGTTATAGCGCATCTTTTCAGGAAGGACATGTTCGACATAGGCTTGGTCAACTGATAAACCTTTCTCCGTCATTTGACTGATGATAGTGTCCTCATCCTTGTAGTTGATGCTGGCTGGAGAGGTAATTCCTGCTGGCAAAAGCAAGGTCGCCATCATTTCAGGGCTATACTGCTCTGTGTAGCGTGGCACTTCAGGTCGTGTACCGACAAAGGACATTTCGCCTTTTAGAACATTGACCAGCTGAGGCAGTTCGTCCAGACGGACACGGCGGATGAAATTGCCAACCTTGGTAATGCGGCTGTCATTAGCTGAAGTCACCAGACTTCCTTTTTTGTCCGCATCCGTCACCATGGTACGGAACTTCCAAATCTTGAAAGGTCGATTGTACTGGGTCACGCGCTCTTGCTTGTAAATCACTGGCCCCTTGCTATCCAACTTGATCCAAATGCTCAAGATGAGAAAGATGGGAGAGGTCAGAACCAGCACAACCAAGGCCAGAAGCCAATCCAAACAACGCTTGAAAATCAGCGAACCCTTCCTTTTAGAGACAAGCTGGTAGTAAGACTCAACCTCGCTTGATTTCATTTCCACGGGCAAGTCTTCCCATTTCAGCATGCTGTTTCTCCTTTGTTTTTATTATACTATTTATCAACATTTTTCATTATACCACAAAATGGAAAAGGCGGTGAAAGAAATCTGTAATTTGAAGGATTTCCTTCTTACACTCAATGAAAATCAAAGTACAGCTTTTAGGTTGCAGATAAAGCTGATGTGGTTTTAAGAGATTTTCAAAGAATATTAAGACATGGCCCCTGCCTGCAAGCTATACATCTTGCGATAGGTTCTACCCAGAGCCAGGAGTTCCTCATGGGTTCCACTCTCAATAATTCGCCCCTTGTCCAAAACATAGATACAGTTGGCGTCTTGGATGGTAGAAAGGCGGTGAGCGATGGCAATGGTTGTCCGTCCCTGTCTCATCTTAGCCAGAGAAGCTTGAACCAAACTTTCTGTTTCAGAGTCAATATTGGCTGTCGCTTCATCCAAAATCAGGATTTTAGGCTGACTGGCGACTGTTCTAGCAAAGGCAAGAAGCTGACGCTGACCAGTAGAGAAGCTCGAACCACGCTCAGACACAGGTGCATCATATCCCTGAGGAAGTTCTTGAATAAAGGAATCTGCATCCACGAAAGTTGCCGCAGCCTGAACCTGCTCATCACTGATTTCTTGGTACATGGCGATATTGGACTTGATTGTTCCATGATAGAGGAAGGGATCCTGCAAGACCAGACCGATGTTTTTTCTCAACTCTTCCTGACTGTAGTTCCTGATATCCACATCATCCAAGAGAACTCGCCCTGACTGGAATTCATAAAAGCGCATGAGGACATTGATAATAGACGATTTCCCAGAACCTGTATGACCCACAAAGGCAATGGTTTCACCCTTGTTAACGGAGAAGGAAATGTCATCCAGAATCGGATGTTTTCCATCATATGAGAAACACACATGTTCAAAACGGATATTGCCTTCTTGGACTTTGGCTTGCCCATCTTTTTGAAGAGGCTCATAGGTCTTCTCGTCAATCAAGGCAAATACACGCCCTGCAGACACCATGGACGTTTGAAGGGTTGAAAAGTTTTGCGTCACCTCGATCAAGGGGTCAAAAAGGCGGTTGATGTACTGGATAAAGGCATACATGGTCCCGGCAGTTATTCCCAGATAAAGCCCACGGTAACCAAAATAGGCCATCAAGACAGCGTATCCTAGGAGTTTCAACAAACTCATGGCAGGGCGCAAAAAGAGGGCATCCAAGGCTACAGAACGGTTGGCATAGACCAAGTGTTCTTGGTTGATTTCATCAAACTCTGACTGTAGGCGCTTCTCTTGATTAAAGGCCTGTATTATTCTGATTCCTTCGATGTTTTCAGCCAGCTTGCTATTGATATCTGACAAGAGACTTCTGGTTTTCTCAATAATTTTCACTGATTTTTTCCGATAGAGATTGACCAAAAGGAAAATCAAAGGGAGAAAGAGCAAGACTAATGCTGTCAAACGAAAATCCAATACCAACATGGTATAAAGAGTTGTCAGAAAGATGAAAACTGCTGAGATAAAGCTAGATAAAATCCCCGAAAACATATCACTGATTGTCTCGGTATCATTGGTCAAACGAGAGACGATAGAGCCAGCTGGTGTCTTGTCAAAGTAAGACATACCCAGTTTTTCCATATTGGCAAAGGCATCCCGACGAATATCCCTAACAATACTGTAGGATACGCGCGCAAAGAGAAGATTACCGACATATTGAACCAGAGTTTGTAGGATATAAAGGCCATAATAGGCCAGCAAAACGGTCACAGCGAGTTGGTTGAGATTGCTGAGATACTGGTCAATAAAGTGGGAAGCCACAAGGGGAATGACGCTTTTGATGACCGTCGTCGCTAGGAGAAAACTGAGTGCCAAAAAGGTAAGGAGTCCATAGGGCTTGAGATAAGACATCAAGCGCTTCAATACAGTCCATTGTTCTTTCTTATTCTGCATCTTCTTCTCCTTTCATTTCCAACTGCTGAGACTGGTAGGTTTGGGCATACCAGCCATCCAAGGCTAGCAAGTCATCGTGCCTACCTCGTTCGATAATCTGTCCATTTTGCAGAACTAAAATCAGATCTGCATGGACAACTGCACTGAGACGATGAGCTATGATAATGGTTGTCTTGTCCTTTCGCGTCTCCTTGAGATTGTCGATGATGGCATACTCTGTCTTGGCATCCACGGCCGACAAAGAATCATCCAAAATCAAGATATCAGGGTCTAAAATCATAGCCCGACTCATGGCCAGACGCTGCTTTTGACCTCCAGAAAGACTGACTCCCTTTTCACCAATCAACGTATCAAATCCCTGAGGCATAGCTACAATGTCTTGGTAAACTTGGGCTAGCTTAGTCGCTTCCTCGACCGCTGAAAGTGGTAAATCAGGATTCCCAAAGCGTATATTGTCTATGATTGAAGTCGCAAAGAGGAACTGGTCCTGAGGAACATAGCCCATAAGACTACGAAGGTCTGTCAGACGATAGTCACGAATATCGTGGCCATTCAGATAAATGGCTCCCTCATCCACATCGTATTCACGCAAGAGAAGCTTGATCAAGGACGTTTTTCCAGAGCCTGTCTGACCAACCAAGCCCAGAGTTTGCCCTTTTTCTAAACTAAAGTGAACATCCGTCAGTGTTTCCTCATTTTCAAAGGCAAAGCTATCAATGGCATACTGCAAGCGCCCATTTTCAATACTGTCTAGAGGAAACTCAGGGTCTTGTACAGGTGATTCCTGAGACAAAAGTTCCTCAATCCGCTGGTAGGAAACCTTCCCTCGTTGAGTAATATTAAAGAGGAAGCCGATGGCCATAAGAGGCCAGACCAGCATATCCAAGTAGCTGATAAAGGTAACTAGATTCCCAACCGTGATTTGCCCTTCCTGAACCATCAAGGAGCCGACCAAGAGGGTTAAAACATAGGAGGAACCAACAAATAAGAGAACCATAGGGTCAAAGAGACTATCGTATTTCATGGTTTGGAGGTTCTTTTGGAAGGTCAATTCATTGACTGCCTGAAAGGACTTCAACTCGTCCGCCTGATAACCGAAAGACTTGGTCACTTTGATACCTGATACGGACTCCTGCACCTTGTTATTAAGTTCGGAAAAGGCAGCTTGGGATTGGCCAAAGGCCTTGTGGGTCTTTCTCCCTAGACGACTGGTCGCATAAGCCATGAAAGGTAAGGGTAAAATGGCAACTAGGGTCATCTGCCATGAAATGCTAAAGAGCATGGTCAGCAAGGTCACTAAAGCCGTGATAGAGGCATCCACCGCTGACATAACCCCGCCCCCTGCCAGACGCGTTAGGGCATTGATATCATTGGTTGCGTGTGCCATCAAGTCCCCCGTCCGATAGGTCTGATAAAAGGCTGGCGACATTTTAGTAAAATGCTCAAACAAACGAGACCGCATAATCTGCCCTAGACGGTAGGAAGTTCCAAGGATATACATGCGCCAAACATAGCGCAGATAGTACATCCCAAAGGCAGCAAGAAGCAAGTAAAATAGGTCAAGAAGGAGGTCCTGCTGGGTTAATTGCCCCGATGTGATGGCATCAATGACCCGCCCCATGACCATAGGTGGAATGAGATTGAGGACAGAAACCAAGACCAAGGCCACAATCCCGACTAGATAACGGCGTTTTTCTAACTTGAAAAACCACCAAAGTTTTTGAATAATGGACATAAAATCCCTTTCTGATTGCAAATGAAAACCTGAGGCCAATACTCAATGAAAATCAAAGAGCAAACTAGGAAACTAGCCGCAGGCTGTACTCGAGTACGGCAAGGCGACGTTGACGCAGTTTGAATTTGATTTTCGAAGAGTACAAGACCCCAGGCTTTTCTTATTCATAGGTTACGACTGTAACAGCACCCTTGTCATACTCAGCGATAAAGATGTTGACTACATTGTCATGTCCTTGCTTGCCAAGATTATCAAGCAGCCACTCTTCGCTACGACCAATCGATTCCAAGACATCGACTTGGATCACACCGTCAGTCACAACTGGATACTTAGGATTTTCATCTCCCATTTGAACCACGATGAGTTGGCCATTTTGCTCCTGCACAGCGCGTTTGACTTGTTTCATCTGGAAAATCCCTTGGCTACGAAGTTTGAGAGCAACATCTGCCGCAGACAAACCAACAGAACGGCAAGCTTCTGGGTCAATCTGCCCATTTTTGATGAGGAGAGTTGGTTTTCCATCAATCAGGCGTTTGACAAAACGAACATTGTTATTGAGCCACTTGAGGGTCAAGACCAAAATCGTCCACATCATCAAAATCACTGCATACTGGAGAATACTGATAGAACTATTGTAAATCACCCCACCAATGATACCACCGAGAACATAGTTCTGAATTTGGTCTGTAGCAGAGTTAGGTGCTAGATTCCCCTTTCCTGTCACATTGATAACAAAAACAAGCGAGAAAAGACCCAAGGCCAGTTTGATTAAAATTTCCATGTAGTTGAGTGTCATTTGTTTACCTCCACCAATTCAATAGCGTCTGTTTGATGCAATTCTAATTTCTCTAAAAGATACTTGTCTGGTTGGCTCCCGTTCATGGCACGATAGAAATTTGAACCTACCTTGATAAGTGCTCCATCAGTGGCAGCTGAAGTATTGACATAAACTTCTGATTTATCCACTCCCAAGTCTTTAGAAATGACCTCTATGAAATGAAGGGAAGTTTGAAATTGATTGTTAGAGGCTTGATTGGTCTGGTATTTTGAGATTGTTACCAAAAGCATGGCTACCAAAGTCAAGGCCAAAATCATGACCAATTCACGAAACTTAGTTCCCTTTTTATCACGATAAGCCTTAAAAGCAAAAAATCCTGTGATAGCTAGGAGCACAATCCCAAAGCCAATCATGATGCCATTTTGCTGACTGATTTGGCTAAGTACATAGTCATATGAGTAAAATTTCATTTATTTTCACTCCCTTTCATAAAATCATTCTTCATTATAAACGAAAGAGAGTGATTTTTCAAGCCATACGTTGGGGAAATAGACCTTTTTTTGGTATAATAAAATCTATAATCTGAATGAAAAAGGTAACTTTATGAAACTTATCTCATGGAATATTGATTCCCTCAATGCTGCCCTAACTAGTGACTCAGCTCGTGCCAAATTGTCCCAAGAAGTCCTACAAACCTTGGTCGCTGAAAATGCTGATATCATTGCTATCCAAGAAACCAAGCTTTCTGCCAAGGGTCCTACAAAGAAACACTTGGAAATTTTAGAAGAACTCTTCCCAGGCTACGCAAACACGTGGCGCTCTTCCCAAGAGCCTGCCCGTAAAGGCTATGCTGGTACTATGTTCCTTTATAAGAAAGAACTCACACCCACTGTTACTTTCCCAGAAATCGGTGCCCCTTCTACCATGGACTTGGAAGGCCGTATCATCACTCTAGAATTTGATAAATTTTTCGTGACCCAAGTTTACACACCAAACGCTGGAGATGGCCTCAAACGCTTGGAAGAACGCCAAGTCTGGGATGTCAAATATGCAGAGTACTTGGCTGAACTAGACAAAGACAAACCAGTCCTTGCAACAGGTGATTACAACGTAGCCCACAATGAAATCGACCTTGCAAATCCTGCTAGCAACCGTCGTTCACCTGGATTTACCGACGAGGAACGTGCTGGATTTACCAACCTTTTGGCAACTGGATTTACCGACACCTTCCGCCACATTCACGGTGATGTCCCAGAACGCTACACTTGGTGGGCACAACGCAGCAAGACTTCTAAAATCAACAATACAGGCTGGAGAATCGACTACTGGCTCACAAGTAACCGCATCGCTGACAAGGTCACTAAATCTGATATGATTGACTCCGGTGCGCGCCAAGACCATACACCGATTGTCTTGGAGATTGAACTCTAAGGAGAAAACGAATGGACTATCAAGCTGTCATTCCTGAATTTGTAGTATCTGACATTGAAAAATCACGCCACTTCTACTGCGACCTGCTAGGATTCTCTATCGAATACGAGCGTCCAGAGGAGAAATTTCTCTTCCTCTCGCTTGAAGACTGCCAACTTATGCTAGAAGAAGGAAGCGCAGAAGAATTAGCTCAGCTGACCTATCCTTTCGGGCGCGGTGTCAATATTTCCTTTGGCATTGCAGATGTTCCTCAGCTACACCAAAAACTGCTGGAAGCTGACTATCCTATCCATCGTCCCCTGACAAAAAGAGAATTTCGAGTAGGAGATAGCTTTATATATCCCCATGAATTTGCAGTTTTGGATCCAGATGGCTATTTTTTAAGATTTAGCGAGTAGAAAAATAGAGACTGGGTAAAGTCTTTAAAATCAGAAAAAGGCATATTGTCAGGTGTCTAAAAACTTGATGATATGCCTTTCATGATGGAAAATTCTTCTAAATGTTAGCCAATAACTGATTTTTTACCCATTTTTATTATATATGTTCGTTTTTTAAGAAAAATACTAACAAAATATTTGATTTCTAAAGCTATTTATTGTAAAATAAAAACATTGGCATAAGCCTATGTTAAATCGAATATCGTTTTACTTGTTTATGTCGTGAATTGGCACGACGTTTCTACAAGGTGCCGGAACACCTAACAATAAGTAAGTCAGCAGTGAGGTATGGTCGTTTTTGCCATGCCTATTTTGGGGACTTGCTTAGAGATTAAGTAAGTCCTTTTTGAATATTTTCAATATTTCCCTTAATTAGTGCGGACGGGAGCAACTTCCTCCAGAATTTCATCCCTAATTTTTGAGCCAAAAGTCTCAAAAATCCCGTCCTAGACAATAACAAGATTATTGTCTAGGATACCACTACAACAGGAAATATTTGATAAGACTCGCTTCGCTCGTACTAGTTTTATCAAATATATAGTACTAGCAAACTGGATCACTATAGAAACATTTAACCAACAAGTAAACTGGCTTTTAGACTTTAGGAGGTCTTATGAAATTATTAGAAGAGCGCATCCTCAAGGATGGGCATATCTTGGGTGACAACATCCTCAAGGTGGATTCCTTTTTAACCCACCAAGTTGACTTTAGATTGATGCGAGAAATTGGTAAGGTTTTTGCGGAAAAATTTGCTTCTGCTGGTATTACCAAAGTCGTGACCATTGAAGCGTCGGGTATTGCCCCAGCCATTTTTACAGCTGAAGCCTTAAACGTTCCCATGATTTTCGCTAAAAAAGCTAAAAACATCACTATGAACGAAGGAATCTTAACTGCTGAAGTTTACTCCTTTACCAAGCAGGTAACCAGCACCGTTTCTATCGCTGGAAAATTCCTCTCACCAGAGGACAAGGTTTTGATTATCGATGATTTCCTTGCTAATGGCCAAGCTGCTAAAGGCTTGATTCAAATCATCGAACAGGCCGGTGCCACAGTCGAAGCCATCGGTATCGTGATTGAAAAATCCTTCCAAGATGGTCGTGATTTGCTTGAAAAAGCAGGTTACCCCGTCCTATCACTTGCTCGTTTGGATCGTTTTGAAAATGGTCAGGTCGTATTTAAGGAGGCAGATCTCTAATGCAAACTCAAGAAAAACACTCGCAAGCAGCCATTCTTGGCTTGCAGCACTTACTAGCCATGTACTCAGGATCCATCCTGGTTCCCATCATGATTGCGACAGCCCTTGGCTATTCAGCTGAGCAGTTGACCTACCTGATTTCCACAGATATCTTCATGTGTGGGGTGGCAACCTTCCTCCAACTCCAACTCAACAAATACTTTGGGATTGGACTCCCAGTCGTTCTTGGAGTTGCCTTCCAATCGGTCGCTCCCTTGATTATGATTGGACAAAGCCATGGTAGCGGCGCTATGTTTGGTGCCCTTATCGCATCAGGGATTTACGTGGTTCTTGTTTCAGGCATCTTCTCAAAAGTTGCCAATCTCTTCCCATCTATCGTAACAGGATCTGTTATTACCACGATTGGTTTAACCTTGATTCCTGTCGCTATTGGAAATATGGGAAATAACGTTCCAGAACCAACTGGTCAAAGTCTCTTGCTTGCAGCTATCACTGTTCTGATTATCCTTTTGATTAACATCTTTACCAAAGGATTTATCAAGTCTATCTCTATTTTGATTGGTCTAGTTGTTGGAACTGCCATTGCCGCTAGCATGGGCTTGGTGGACTTTTCTCCTGTTACAGCAGCACCACTTGTCCATGTCCCAACTCCACTCTACTTTGGGATGCCAACCTTTGAAATCTCATCTATTGTCATGATGTGTATCATCGCAACGGTGTCTATGGTTGAATCGACTGGTGTTTATCTAGCCTTGTCTGATATCACAAAAGACCCAATCGACAGCACGCGCCTTCGCAACGGTTACCGCGCAGAAGGTTTGGCCGTACTTCTCGGAGGAATCTTTAACACCTTCCCATACACAGGATTTTCACAAAACGTTGGTTTGGTTAAATTATCAGGTATCAAAACTCGTCTACCAATCTACTACGCAGCTGGTTTCCTGGTTCTCCTTGGACTCCTTCCTAAGTTTGGTGCCCTTGCCCAAATCATTCCGAGCCCTGTCCTCGGTGGTGCCATGCTGGTGATGTTTGGTTTTGTATCGATTCAAGGGATGCAAATCCTCACCCGTGTTGACTTTGCTAACAATGAACATAACTTCCTTATAGCAGCTGTATCCATCGCTGCAGGTGTCGGTCTAAATAACAGCAATCTCTTTGTCAGCATGCCGACAGCCTTCCAAATGTTCTTCTCAAACGGAATCGTCGTAGCCAGCCTACTCGCCATTGTCCTCAATGCCGTATTAAATCATAAAAAGAAATAAGAAAAAGAGGTGCGAGCCTCTTTTTTGTTTACAAATATAATCAATCCCAATTCCCATCTAATATTTCTTTAATAAACTTCTTAGGCATCCAAAAGGAGTGTTTTGTAATCCTACGTCCATCTGGAAGTTCATCCGTATCAGATAATGAACCTTTCCCAACAAATTTTCCTTTGTCAATTTCATAATAAGTATTGGTAGCATGTAATTTCGTAAATAGAATTTTGTTTATCTTACTTTGAGGGAAATTAGTTGAAACTTTATTACCGTTTTGAGTTAATTTAACTCCGTCAGAAATAATTTGTCTAGTTTCCTGCCACACTCTTTGGATTTCTTCTAATTGTCTATCCTGAAATCCCCAAAACTTGATAGAATCTAATACAAATAGCTTAGGTTCAATTTCCTTAAAAATAACGAAAAGGAATCGTTTATTATAAATTTCATTATAAACATGTGATGATTCCCAACTATCTGTTGCTGCTAGTTCTTTAAAACAATAAGTTTTAAATGGAGAGTCTTCCTTAGGTAAATTATTCTTATCTACTCGAATAACTCTCAAATTCATGTTTGCTTTTTGAAATTCTTTTGTCTTATCTAAATCCCCTGTTAAGCCTAAAATTTTTCTAATCAGAGTACTATTCTTACCTTTTGCTTTGGAATTCACTTCAAATCTATCATATAACTCTTGTTCAGAAAAACCTTTGTAGGAGAGAATCTTCTCTGCAATAACCTCGGTAAATGATTTTTTCTCACCCCTAAAATTAGCCAGAACGCTTTCTTGATCTGATTGGTTAAAGATTTTATGATTAATCAGATAGGTCATATAACTTGATTTTAATTCCCAAGCTCTTTGTTTTGCTAATTCATGACTAAATGGTTGTTGCCTTAAATCCTTTCCTTTACCTGCTCCTTTTGTACAAGTTGATAAATAGTTTCCATCTGATTCAGATAATTCATGCGCCCGTCCATTTTTGATTTTATCTGTAATCTTCTGATAGTCTTCAAGGATGACTGCCATATCCTCCTCAAACCATTCATATAAAAATATTTTTTCAATGACATAGTCCTTCATTGTTTGATTAGGAATTAAGCCATTGTAAAACAATAATAAAATCTTTGCACATTTTTTCCATAAATGAGTGGAGTAAAAATCTTCTAAATTTTCCTCCATATAGTTTAGAATCGTCAATACAAGTCGTTCTTTTGCACTAAGTGTCCCATTTTTGTTTATCTTAAAAGGAGTAACTTTTAATTCTACACCTATTTTTTCAAAGTCAGCTTCCGAGTCACTATTTGGCTGATAACCATAGAAATATTTTTCAATATAATTTCCATACTGTCCTTTTGACTTCATACTAATTGATTTATCTTGTACCTCAGAGACTACTCTATCATTATAATCGTCATATGATTTAAAAAGCGAACGATTATACTCTTCCATAACATCGGAAAATTTTCTATTTAATAGTTTGTGAGAATATTCAATAACACTATCGATATCTTCATCGTTATAGTTAAATAAGTTTTGATCCATTTTCTTCTCCTATCTTTTATATTATATCAAATTAAACTAAAGCAAACATTAATACTTGATCAATCATTGAAAATAGTATATAATGGATTAAACTGTAAAAAAATGAAGGAGAAAAGATGAAAGTTCTCGAACTATTTGCTGGAGTTGGCGGTTTTCGGATAGGATTAGAAAATGCCGATAAGCAACTCTTTAAAACAAAATGGGCAAACCAATGGGAACCATCTCGTAAATCTCAAGACGCATTTGAGGTCTATGATTATCACTTCCCCAATAGCGAAAACATCAATATTAGTATCTCTGATATAACAGACGAACAATTTTCCAAAATGGATGCCGATATGATTGTCGGTGGTTTTCCTTGCCAAGATTACTCTGTTGCGCGTAGCAAGAAAAATGAGAAAGGTATTGAAGGAAAAAAAGGAGTTTTATTTTGGGAAATCATTAGAGCAACGGAAATCATTAAACCCAAATACTTAATTCTGGAAAATGTGGATAGGCTTTTAAAAGCGCCCTCAAAACAGAGAGGACGTGATTTTGCAATCATGCTAACAGCTTTTAATAATCTTGGATATTCTGTAGAGTGGAGAGTTATTAATGCTGCTGAGTATGGAAGAAGCCAACGAAGACGTCGTGTATTCTTTTTCGTATATCGAAATGATACAGTCTTTGCCCAAAAAATTGACAATCTTTACGAAAAAAATGAAGAAATCTTTGAAGATAATAGGTATGATGATTATATTTTCAATCAAGGTCTATTTGCGAAACAATTTCCTATTAAACCTATAGCAGTTAAAAATCGTCATGTATTTTATGAGTTACCAAATGATATAGTTGAAGTTTCAGATACTTTTACTGGTACTGTTTGGAATACAGGAATTATGAGACATGGAAAATACTATTCTATTGATACAGAACCTAACTACAATGGTAATCCGATTACTCTAGGAGAAATTCTTCAAGATGAATCTGAAGTACCTGAAAAATATTTTTTAACTGATAAGGCTAAACTAGAAAAATTTCAATATCTTAGAGGACCTAAAAAAATTGAGCGAACATCCTCTGACGGACATCAATACATCTATTCAGAAGGAGGAATGTCCCCTTATGATGATTTAAACCTTCCAGGAAGAACAATGCTTACATCCGAAGGAACTGTTAATCGTTCCACACATTTATTATTTGTAAACAATAAATATAGATTAATTACCCCCATTGAAGCTGAACGCCTTCAGGATTTCCCAGATGATTGGACAGCTAAAAAGAAACTATCTGACGGTTCTATTGTAGAGGTATCTGATAAAATGAGAATGTTTTTTATGGGAAATGCTTTAGTTACTGAAATTGTAAAAGAAATTGCTAAGTTTATTAAAGAAATTGATTGATTTATCTGAAACTAAAAAAGAGGTGCGAGCCTCTTTTTTAGTTATCTATATCCTTACCTGTCTTTCTTCTGACCTCTGGCCTGTGACAAACATGGTAAAGGTTGCTTTACAGACATTTCTGCCCTCTTGATTGGTGATATCCACATCCACCACACAGGTTGTGCGACCTTGATGGACGCATTCTCCTTTAATGGTCAACACGTCGTCAAGTTTTCCTGCCTTGAGGTAGTTGATAGAGGATTGAAGTGTCACCCCATCAAGTCCCAGCGAGATAACCACCAAACCACTAATCTGGTCACAAAGGGTGAAGAGATAGCCACCATGGGCATTGCCATAGTAGTTTAGCGACGAGTCCACTACTTTGGTCGTCACCACAACGTGACCATCTCTCATTTGTTCAATTTCGTAATTTTCAAAGGCAGATATAGCGTCAAAATGAAAATCTTTCATCGTTTCCTCCTGATATTTCAAACGACACTATGATACTACTTTTTATAGGACTGTGCAAGGAGAAAGCTCCTAGTCTGGCAAAATTCCGACCTGCTCTACAAAGCGCATAAAGGCTGCCTGTCCTTGCTCCGTCTGCTTGTAAACTCCTGCATTCTCCAAAACACGCGCAAAGATAGCACCAACAGAGTCCTTGACGATTTCAAGGGCTTTTTCTTTATCTTTTAGGTCTGGATGTTGAGCTTTGAGATTGTCTGCCCATTCTTGATGATAAGAGGCAACTGTATCCCCTTCTCCAACAAGATAGCTGGCGACTTGCTCCACTTCTTCTTTCAAACGAGGTGGCAAAATAGCCAAGCCCATGACCTCAATCAAGCCAATATTTTCCTTCTTGATATGTTGGACATCCTTGTGGGGATGATAGATTCCATCAGGATGTTCTGCAGAAGTCTGATTATCCCGCAAAACCAAGTCCAACTCAAACTGGCCATCACGTTTGCGCGCTATAGGTGTGATGGTGTGATGCGGTGTCCCGTCTGTTTCTGCCAAAATCTGCACTGCCGGATCTGAATACTGGCGCCATTCCTGCAAAATCTTGTCAGCTAAGTTGATCAAATCTTCTTTGGAATCCGAAGTCAAACGCAACACTGACATTGGCCACTTGACAATCCCAGCCTTAACCTGTTCAAAACCAGTAAAAGAGAAAGGCTTTTGCAAGGGAGCCAATTCCATAGGAAATACGTGACGGCCTCCCTGATAGTGGTCATGAGTCAGAATAGAGCCACCCACAATCGGCAGGTCTGCATTAGAGCCAGCAAAATATCCTGGAAACTGCTCTACAATAGCCAGTAGACGCTCAAAACTCTGACGGCTAATCGTCATGGGACGATGCTGCCCATCTAAGAAAATACAGTGCTCATTAAAGTAAGCATAGGGCGAATACTGGAAGCCCCACTCCTGACCAGCCATTTCAAAACGTATAATACGATGGTTGCTGCGAGCTGGGTGGTTAACTCGACCATGGTAGCCCTCATTCTCTAGACAAAGCTGACATTGGGGATAATTGCTAGCTTGCACCAACTTGGCTGCCGCAATCTCTTTGGGATCCTTTTCAGGCTTAGAGAGATTGATGGTAATTTCAAGCTCTCCGTAATCAGATGGAACACGGTAAGCAATGTTCTTAGCAATGGCCTTGAGTTTGATGTAGTCATTCTTCTGACTGAGTTGGTAAAAATCCTCTATCGCTTGCTCAGGAGAGTGGGCATAGGTTGTCCAGAAGTCACGATTGACCTGACTCGGACAAGGGGTCACCAAGTCCATCAATTCAGCACCAAGGATTTCACGCGCAGTCTGACTATCCTCAATCGTCTCTAATCGAACGGCTTTCTCAACCAGCTGGTCCTTGAGATCAATCAATTTATCCAGATTGGTCTCAACTGCCAAAACACCATCTCCCACTAGTGCCAAGACACGATTGGTCAGGTAGATTCGATCCATTTCCTCATATGAACTTTCAGAAATGACATATGTTACAAATTTATCTACTAAGGTCACTATAGAGCCTCCTTTTGACTAGTCAAGGACGCGAGTGCCACCTGCAACTTCAGCGATATAGAAGCTTGGAGCGTAGCCAACTACTTCCTCGTAGTGCTTGCCAACAGCTTCCTTAAAGGCCTCAACTGTATCTTTTTGCACCAAAGCAATAGCACAACCACCAAAACCAGCCCCCGTCATACGAGCACCGAGAACACCTTCTTGTGCCCAAGCTGTGTGAACAAGAGTATCCAATTCCAAACCAGTCACTTCATAGTCATGCTCTAGGGAAACGTGTGACGCATTCATCAAACGACCAAATGTTTCCAAATCACCTGCTTGAAGGGCTGCTTGAGCTTTAAGGGTACGTTGGTTTTCAAGCACAGCATGGCGAGCTCGTTGCAAACGATTTTCATCTTTAATCAGATAGCTATATTGGTCAAAGGTCCACTCGTCCAATTCACCCAAGGTCTGAATATCCAAGGCAACTTGCAACTCTTCCACAGCTTTTTCACACTCAGCACGGCGTTCATTGTACTTAGAATCTGCTAGTTCACGACGTTTGTTAGTGTTCATGATAACAACGACATTGTCCTTCAAATCAAGTGGCACCAAGTCGTACTCTAAGGTATTGGTATCTAGGTAAATGGCACGTTGGTCAGCACCCATACCGATAGCAAATTGGTCCATAATACCAGAGTTGACTCCGATAAAGTTATTTTCCGTTTGTTTTCCGATTTTAACCAAATCCAAACGGTCTAGTTTTAAATCAAAGAGATGCTCTGCCACCACTCCTGTCAAGAGTTCCAAGGATGCTGATGAAGACAAGCCGGCACCATTTGGGATATTCCCATAAACATAAAAATCAAACCCTTTGTCAATCACATGTCCAGCTTCTTGCAAGAAATGAAGAACCCCTTTTGGATAGTTGGTCCAGCTATGCTCTTTTTCAAATTTGAGGTCAGCAAGAGGCACTTCGATAATGCCCTTGTCTTCAAAGTTAGCTGAGTAGAAACGCAAAACTTGGTCGTCACGCTTGCGAGCTGCACCGTACGTTCCCAAGGAAATAGCAGCTGGAAAAACGTGCCCACCGTTGTAGTCTGTGTGTTCACCAATCAGATTGATACGACCTGGTGAAAAGAAAGTTTGGTCTGCTTCGTGACCAAAAACGGCAAGAAAGTCTTTGCGAAGGGCTTCAGCAGTAAGATGTTGTGTCATATGAATTCTCCTTTGACTGTTCGTTAAGTCGCCTTAACGTGTAATCGTTTTCTTCTATTGTATCCAAGGCTTTTGCCAAGGTCAATCCTTTTTACTAAAATTTTACTAAACTATCAGTAAAAAACAGAAAAATATGATATACTAACCTAAAAGGAGGAGGATTTATGGCTACCTTAAAAGACATTGCACAGCTAGCCTCTGTCTCTATCGCGACCGTATCTCGTGTCCTCAATCGCGACCAGAGCCTATCTGTCACAGAAGAAACCAGACACCGTATTTTAACTGTTGCTGAAGAGTTGGGCTACACTAAGCACCTCAAGACAGGCGAGTCCCACAAGCCCAAACAAAAGATTGCCATTATCCAATGGGTCAGTGAACAAGGGGAGCTGGACGACCTCTACTACTACCAGATTCGCCTAGGCATAGAAAAAAGAGCCCAAGAACTGGACTATGATATTTTGCGCTATTTTAATGACCATCCTTTTACCCTAAGCGAGGAAGTGATTGGGATTCTCTGCATCGGAAAGTTTAGTCGAGCTCAGATTTCTGCCTTTGAAGAATACCAAAAGCCTCTTGTCTTTCTAGACAGTGATACACTTTCCCTGGGACACACCTGCATTATCACGGACTTTTACACTGCCATGAAACAGGTTGTCGATTATTTCCTCAGCCAAGGATTGAATCGTATCGGAATTTTAACCGGCCTTGAGGAAACAACTGACCAAGAAGAAATCATTGAGGATAAGCGGCTGGAAAATTTCAGAAACTACAGTCAAACAAAAGGAATCTATCATGATGAACTGGTCTTTCAAGGTAGCTTTACCGCCCAGTCTGGCTATGACTTAATGAAGGAGGCCATTCAGAACTTAGGAGACCAACTCCCACCAGCCTTTTTCGCAGCTAGCGATAGTTTAGCTATCGGTGCTCTCCGTGCCCTCCAAGAGGCTGGAATCAGCCTACCAGACCGCGTCAACCTCATTTCCTTTAACGACACCAGCCTGACCAAGCAGGTTTATCCTCCCCTTTCTAGCATCACGGTTTATACTGAAGAAATGGGCCGAGCAGGTATGGATATTCTTAATAAGGAAGTACTCCACGGTCGGAAAATCCCTAGCCTGACTATGCTGGGAACCAGACTGACATTGAGAGAGAGTACTCTGCCATAACTCCACAAATTAAACATGACAAAAAATCCTAATAGAGAGTCTCACATCTCCATTAGGATTTTCTTTTTTAGTCCATCACAATCATAGACTTAATGGTCTTACGTTCATCCATATCTTTATAAGCTCTATCAATATCTTCTAATTTATAGCTTGAAGTAAAGACACGGCCTGGGTTGATATCGCCATCAAGAACGGCTTTTAGTAATACTTGTTTATCATAAGTTGTGACAGAAGCTGGACCACCACCGATTATGGTATTTTGACCAAAGGTTGAGCCAATGGCTCGATTTTCATAGTGCGGTACGCCAACAAAGCCCAAACGACCTCCATTATGGAGAACACCAAGAGCTTGATCAACCGCTGCTTCTGTTCCAACACATTCAAGTGCTGCGTCTGCTCCTCCACCGAGGATTTCACGCACCTTGGTAATTCCTTCTTCATCTCGCTCAGCTACAACCGCTGTCGCACCTGACTCCAGAGCCATCTTTTGACGATCTTCATGACGGCTCATAAGAATAATTTGTGAAGCACCACGCATCTGAGCCGCGATAACAGCACATTGACCAACAGCCCCATCACCTATAACAACAACCTTGTCGCCTTTTTGAACATTTGCAACACGCGCCGCATGATAGCCTGTCGGCATCACATCAGCAAGAGTCAAGAGAGACTTTAGCATACCTTCGCTATAATCAGAAGGTTGTCCTGGAATTTTAACCAGCGCCCAGTTGGCATAGTGGAAACGGATATACTCAGCCTGGACACCACCTGACCAGTTGTTACCAGGATGATTATCACACGAACCATCAAAACCAGCACGGCAAGCATCACACTGACCACAACCATGTGTAAACGGAGCAATGACAAAGTCACCTGGTTTTACTGTAGTGACGTTCTCACCAACTTCTTCGATAATTCCAATCGCCTCATGACCGCTATTTCTATGTCCTTCTTCGATTTCGGGATTCCGGTAACTCCAAAGGTCCGAGCCACAAACACAAGTACGGACAATGCGGATAATAGCATCATCTGCTTCTATAATTTGCGGACGTTCAATGCTGACAAGACCAACCTGGCCTGCCTTTGTATATACTGCTGATTTCATTACTTCTTCCTCTTTCTAAACCCTAATCATAATATACATTTTTTATTGATAGATAGCAATTATTTTATTGCTGTGCCTTCAGGTAATCATCATCTGATAGGACTTCATGCCACTCTGTGTTTATTTTTCCCCCTGGAGTCTCAAATGCTAAATGAGAGAACCAAGAATCTTGACTAGCTCCGTGCCAATGTTTAACATTGACAGGAATCGTAACTGGATCTCCAGGAAGAAGTTTAACAGCTTTTTCCCAAATTCTTGGTAATATCCCACACCCCCAATACAGATGAGCATTTGTCTGCCACCTTTTTCTGCAGTGTGAGTATGCCAATGATTACGACATCCTGGCTCAAAAGTTACATTAAAAATTGGGAAGCCCTCATTTGCAATAGGCGCTAAATAAGGTTGAGCGACGAAATATTTTTATATTCCGTATTTTCGTGACCTATTGGAAACAAAATAGAAGCTTGATAGACCTCTTTACTACTTTCATCAGCTACATCTATTTTCCAAATTTCCTTAGCAAGATTAAAAACTGCCCAAGCTTTAGACCATCCTGAGTAGAAAGCTACATGAGTGATAATCGCTGCAATTTCTTTTTGTGATACACCATTTTTCTTTGCATTTTCAAAGTAATTAACTAAAGATTGATCGGTTATTCCAGAGGACATCAATGCAACAATTATAACAATCGTTCTTGTTTTCAAATCAATATCTTGATTGTTCCAATTTTCCCCCAAAAGGATTTCATTATTAAAATGAGCAAATTCTGGTGCAAAATCCCCAAGAAAATCCCGTCCTGCAGTTTGTTTTATCTTAAACATTTTTTCTCCTTTCCTTAATCTCTAATAATATATAATTTTTCGCTTAACAGTATTATTCAATCTGAAACACAAACTAAACAATAGCTATAAAAATATCATCTTTTAAAATTAGCTGAGTGTGGAGTAAAGGCCGTAAAGCCACTCAAAATGATTAAAAATGATAAATGTGTTTTTCTATTTTTGTCATGTATATTCTTTTACTTATTGACAATACTCATGAAAAATTCGGCTGTTTCTGGATCCTGGTGATCAAAGAAAAGGGATTTCTCTTGGTCCAAGCCTTCGATACTCTTGATCTCTTCTTCCGTCAATTCGAAATCAAACACATTGAAATTCTCTTGCATACATTCCTTGCGGACGGATTTTGGAATGACCACCACATTACTTTGAAGAAGGAAACGAAGGGCAACCTGCGCTACGGACTTGCCATATTTTTCTCCAATTTCCTTCAAGAGAGGCGTGTTAAAGAAATCATTGCGTCCTTCCGCAAAAGGTCCCCAAGACTCGATTTGGCACTGGTATTTTTCCAAATACTTCTTAGCCACTTTTTGTTGCTGGAAGATATGGGTTTCAATCTGGTTGACAGCCGGTTTGATCTCTATGAAATGCTGCAAATCAATAAAACGATCCGGTGAAAAGTTAGAGACCCCTATAGCACGGACCTTGCCAGCTTTATAGGCTTCTTCCATGGCTCTGTAAGTTCCGTAGTAATCTCCAAATGGTTGGTGAATAAGCAAAAGATCAATATAGTCTGTTTGCAATTTTTGCAAAGACTCTTGAATCGAAGCCTTAGCCTTTTCATAGCCTGCATTAGAAATCCAAATCTTGGTAGTGATGAAGAATTCTTCCCGAGGAAGACCTGATTCCTTGATGGCTTGACCGACCCCTTCTTCATTTTGATAGGATTGAGCGGTATCAAAAGAGCGATACCCCACTTCGATAGCATCCCGAACTGCTTGCTTGGTTTCATCGATTGGTGTTTGGAAAACCCCAAATCCTAATTGAGGCATTTTAACATTGTTATTTAAAGTTTTGTAAAGCATTTTGTTATCTCCTTATTTCTCTTGATGGTTCTAGTTTACATCTGATCAAGAATTTTGTACACTATCAATAAAGGAATCTACTTTTCATAAAACGAAAACTAAAAGGAGCCTGCTATGTTAAACCTCGAAGAACTCGAACAACTCGTCGCTTTTAAGGAGTTAGGAACCCTCTCCAAAGTTGCTGAACAATTCCTGATTTCCACTCCTTCCCTCTCTCGCTCCATGCAACATCTAGAGGAAGACTTTGGTGTCACCCTCTTTGAACGCAGTGTCAATCGGATTTCACTGAATGAAACAGGGGAGCGGGCTGTCCAAGTGGCTCGACGTATTTTAGAAACTAGCCAACAAGGCATTCAAGAAGTAAGAGATTTCGACCAGAGCCTCAAGACCATTACAGTAACCTCTGTTGCTCCAGCTCCCCTCTGGAGTCTCCTTCCAACATTAACCAGTCTTTATCCTGACAAACAAATCAAACATAAGATTTGTTCAACAAACCAGGTGCTTGAAGCTATTGATGAAAATACCACGGATATAGCTGTCTTGCCCTTTTCTTTTGAGGGACACTCGATTGACTCTCTACCTTATCTCAAAGAAAGTCTGGACATCGTTGTCCCTTTAGACCACGTCTTGGCTAAAGAAACTTCTATCAGCTTTTCAGATATTGATGGCTACAACTTTCTTTTGATGAATCAGATTGGTTTTTGGAATGACCTAGTCCAAGAGAAAATGCCTGCTTCTAAATTCCTCGTTCAATCCAGCCGTTTCGAATTTGAAGAATTAGCTAACAACTCCACCCTGCCTCGCTTTGCGACCAATCTTAGTAAAGATAGAGAAACACTTCAAACAGAACGAGTCATCATTCCTCTGTCTGATCCAGAGGCACATATGACCTACTATTTAGTCTCCCTCAACCCAGATATTCATTTAGCGGAATTCATTAAATAAGACAAAACTCCTGGGAAATCTAATTCTCTAGGAGTCATTTTGTATTTAATGATGATGAGCATTCTCATGATTTCTATTCGCTTCTAGCTCTGCCATATTGCGTTTATGGGCTCGGTGAGTCGCCAGATCTTCATCGACCTCAATGGTGACATTTTGAAAGCCACAATCTTTGAGTATGGTTCGAATGGATTCTTTACAAACTTCCATATGTTTGACATGCTCGAGACAAACATGGATAATGGCATTTTTCTCCAAGCCATCCATTGTCCAGAGATTGAGCTGATTAACGCTAGAGACATGGTCCAATTGCTCCAAATCACTCTTGATCTTCTGGATATCTACTCCTTCTGGCACAGCATCGAGGAAAATTTTAATCGTAGACCAAAAACGTGGAATAGCTTTTGAAAGAATAAACAAAGAAATAGCGAGTGACAAGAGCGGGTCTAGGATATACCAGTCTGTAAATCTGAGAATAATGGCCATCAGAATAACGGCTAACCAACCCAAAGTATCTTCCAAAAAATGGAGACTGAGAATGGATTCGTTCTTGGTTTTCCCCTTTTCAACAATCAGACTCGCAATCACATTGATAACAATTGCAATAACACCAATCCAAAGCATCCCTTGGCTATTCACTACTTGCGGATGGAAAAGCTTACTGATATTTTCCAGAAACACCATCATGGAACCAGTCATCAAGATGACAGCAGTAACGAGCGCACCTAAAAGGCTAAAGCGTTTATAACCAAGAGTATAGCGACTGTCTTCTTCGCGATTGGAAATACTTTCAAGAAGTGCTGATAAACCAATAGCCAAAGCATCTCCTGTATCATGAACCGCATCCGCTAAAACCGCACTCGAATGGAAAATTCCCCCTGAGATAAACTCAATCATAGCAAAGACACTATTTAGCAGAAATACCAACCAAACTGCACCTTTTGAAGTCATTTTTACTCTCCTTTGGTATAATAGTCTTATGAACACCTTGTTCATTCTTATTATCCCCCACCACTCAAAGAAAGGATAGAAGCAGTTCGTTCAGTTCGTACGATTCTGAACATTTTGTTTCAAATGTACATCAAGTGAAAAAAGATCGCCGTATCAATAAGACAAAAAAAGCTATCTATCAAGCATTCTTACAGCTACTAAATTCCAAAAGATACGAAACCATTACCGTTCAAGAAATTATCGACTTGGCTGACGTTGGTCGTTCAACCTTTTACAGTCATTATGAAAGTAAGGAGTTACTTCTAGATGAACTCTGTCGATACCTTTTCCACCACCTCTTTGAACGTGAAAAGCATCTCTCAACAGAGGATTATTTGGCGCATATCTTTTTGCATTTTAAGAAAAATCAAGACCATGTTACCAGTCTTCTCCTATCAAAAAATGACTACTTTCTCCGCCAACTGCAAAAAGAGCTCAAACATCATGTCTACCCGATGGTCGTCCAAGACTTGCAAACAGTTCATCCCAAGATTCCGTCATCCTATCTTCAACACTTTGTCGTCAGCCATTTCATTGAAACCCTCAGCTGGTGGTTGAAAAAAGGCAAGTCCTACTCCGAACAAGAAGTGATCCAGTTTTATTTGGAAATCCTACATGTCTATAATTAAACAGAAAAACGAGTCCAAAAGGACTCGTTTTGACTTTTTATGGATTAAATTGTTTAGGAATGACAATAAATAGAAGGGTCACTAGGACTGAAATCCCAACTCCTGCCGGAAAAATCGTCAGGGACAAGATTAATCCAAGAATCTTAATGCCAATGTCCCAAGTCAACCATTTTTGGCGATCTGCATTCAACCCATACATTTCTGCGCCATCATTTACCTCCTCAAGCGTACGATAATACCATAAGACTGAAAAAGTAATCAGTAGGACGATGACTCCGTAAAAGGCCTGCATAGTCCCATTCGTAAAATGAGTCGCTATGAGCTGTGTCGCATAGGGAAAGAGGGAAGAGAAAAAAAGCATAACAATGGTAGCCCAAACCGTTTTTTGACTGATTTTTTGAATAAGGTGGGAGGCAGCGTGAATATTGGACCACATAGCTCCTAGCCAAAAGAAAGAGATG
This sequence comes from Streptococcus sp. 27098_8_86, assembly GCF_041432595.1. Lineage (GTDB taxonomy): Bacteria > Bacillota > Bacilli > Lactobacillales > Streptococcaceae > Streptococcus > Streptococcus pneumoniae_F. The sequence continues at coordinate 8,094 of NZ_JAPVZW010000003.1, read as the reverse complement.
GCGTAGGCGAGAAAATTTGTTCGAAGCTCCCATAATCCTTGTACATCAAATGTCTTCGGTTTTTCCAACTCAAGCACCAAGATAGTCATAACGATGGCTAAAACTGCATCTATAAAAGCCCCCAAACGTTCTTTTTCCATGATTTGCGGTTGTTTATTCATTTTCCAATCCTTTCAACTCTCACTATACTTCGTTAATAAGTGATCGTTTATTTCTATGCTACAGTATAGCATGTTTTGATAAAAAATTAAACTCGGAAGAGCAAAATAGATTTGATATCCTTCAAGTATATCACTTCATTTAACAATTAGGAAAGCGACTTCTCCTTATCGGAAGTAGCCTTGCGACCTTATCTCTCATCCTCTACTTCCTTTTGCCGCTTGTTGTACTATCTCTTTGGCTGGTTGGCTGTGGGGTGATTTGCTACGGAGCCTATGGGAATGACAAACAGAAAAAAAACAACATATATCGCACCACATCGTTCGTATAACGAGCGCTATTATCATTACGGTATTATTCATTTTGCTCTAACACAAAAAAGGATCATCCGATCCTTTTTTACTTTTTAAGCACTCTTTGCTGCCTTGCTCCATTGATACCAACCAACTAGACTGTTAATGAGATAAATTAGATATTTCCCTTGAATTTGCAGGCTTTCTCCCCACCAGAGATAGATTGAAAAGACATTGGTAGCTGCCCAGAATATCCACTGTTCACGGTAAACAGCTGTCATGAGGATTTGCCCTACCCCATTGGTCGCATCTGTGATTGAATCACGATAAGGACGATTGGCACCGATAGACTGATAGACTGATAAATGAATCCAAAGGTCAACCACCAAAGAACACTAATGGAAAGATACTTTGTCCAGCCCTTGCCGTCCAATTTACGTGCAACAAACTCCTGCTTTTCTTTCTTGAACTGTGCTTGGTAGATCCAAACTAGAAGTCCAATCGGTTGCATGACTGTGAAGTAAATTGTCGTCAGTACCTCACCATAAAAGCCTTTCTGTAGGGCCAAAATAAGGTAAATAGCAGAGTTAATCAAGCCAAAAAGATAATTACTTGCTCGACCTTCCGATACAAAGATAACACAGATAATCCCTGTCAGACTACAAATCATCCCAATCCAGTCAACAATACGGTGTTCGTAAATCAACTCTAGCCAGAGAGGAAAACTTCCTAAAACCAGCAAATACAACCACTGGGCAAAACTACGATGGGCAAAGAGGTCATCCCAGATAGCCTTCATAGTTCCTGAAAATCCTAAATCAGCCATAGCCGCAACCATACGGCGGTAACCACCTGACATTTCACCTAGAGTTGTTTTGATATTTTCAATTTTCTTTTGCAAATAAGTATGCATCATTTCTCCTTTTGTTTTTAAAGAGCCGTGTCTGGATAGACTTTCGGACGCAACGCTCTATTAGATAATGAACTGTCTATACACAAGATTTCCAGCCTTAGTCGACATGAGCTGAAAATCCTTATATTTTAAATGCTTCACAACACATTATACACCTATTTTGTGAATATCCAAGTGTCTTTACAGTAAAGTTTACAAAATCCTGAAAATTTTCTCTTTCTTTCCCTTTTAAGTGACATTCAGTAATTCTCACATCAAAAAAGCCCAGACGACATTGTCTGAGCGTTCTTTTATCTAGTCGTTTAACCAAGTTGAGTTCAGTTTGCTTAAAGTCTCTGCCACATCATTTCTTCAACAAACCTTGTTCTTGGAGAAACTCCTTGGCTACTTGTTCTGCTGACTTGCCTTCAACACCGACTTGGTAGTTGAGCTGGCTCATCTGGCTTTCTGTAATCTTACCAGCCAATTTATTAAGAACAGTTTCCAACTCTGGATGTTTCTTGAGAAGAGCTTCTTTCATTAGTGGAGCCCCTTGATAAGGTGGGAAGAGTTGCTTGTCATCTTCCAAGATCTGTAAATCATAACGCGCCAATTCCGCATCAGTCGAATAGGCATCCGTGATTTGAATATCACCTGACTGAATTGCCTGATAGCGAAGGGCTGGCTCCATGGTTGCTACATTGAGATTGAGACCATACATTGATTGCAAGCCCTTATTACCATCTTCACGGTCATTAAACTCAAGGGTAAATCCAGCCTTCAACTGCCCTTCCACTTTTTTCAAGTCCGAAATGGTCTTCAAGCCGTATTCCTGAGCAATCTTTTTCGGAACAGCTACAGCGTAGGTATTTTGATAAGACATGGGTTTGAGATAGGCTAGATGATCCTGTTTGGCAATGCCATCACGCGCCACCTGATAAACCTGCTCTGGCTCATGACTCACCTTAGGTGATGGTTGAAGCAAACTTTCAGTCACCGTACCAGTAAATTCAGGATAGATATCAATATCACCTTTTTTCAAAGCTTCATAAAGGAAACTTGTTTTCCCAAAATTCGGTTTAACAGTCGCAGTCATACTGGTATTTTCTTCAATCAGCAACTTATACATATTGGCCAAAATTTCTGGTTCTGGACCCAATTTCCCAGCAATAACCAGGTTCTCTTTCTCTTTTTGAGCCAAAAGGACTGGACTATAAGACAGACCCAGCAATAAGGTTACCAAGGCAAAACCAGAGAAAATCGTCCGCAATTTTGCTTTTTCCATTACTTTTAGTAGGAAGTTAAAAGCAATAGCCAGCACTGCTGAAGAAAGTGCCCCAATCAAAATCAGACTGGCATTATTGCGGTCAATTCCCAAAAGGATAAAGGAACCCAGTCCTCCTGCCCCAATCAAGGCTGCTAAGGTTGCCGTACCGATAATCAAGACAGCTGCTGTTCGAATCCCAGACATCATAACCGGCATGGCAAGTGGAATTTCAAACTTCTTGAGACGCTCCCACCTAGTCATCCCAAAGGCAATCCCAGCCTCTTGCAGGCTCGGATCAATTCCTTTTAGCCCAGTGATAGTATTTTGCAAAATCGGAAAAATCGCATAAATCACTAGAGCTGTCAATGCAGGCAAAGTCCCAATTCCCATCAAAGGAATAAAGAGCCCCAACAAGGCCAGAGACGGGATGGTCTGGAAAATCCCTGCAATCTGCAAAACCCAATCCGCCAACTTCTCATGATAGCGAAGATAAACAGCCAAAGGAATCGCGATAAAAATAGCTAGTAACAGGGTCAAAAGTGACAACTGCAAATGTTGAGATAGAGCTGTCAACCAATCACTAAAACGATCCTGAAAAGTTGCAATTAAATTAGTCATGAACACTACCTCCAAACAAGTCTGCTACAAAGTCTGTTGCAGGCGCTTTTAAAATCGTCTCAGGAGTCGCCACCTGACGAATCTCTCCATCCTGCAAAACAGCAATACGGTCCGCCAATTTCAAAGCTTCATCCGTATCATGGGTCACAAAAATCGTTGTCATCCCAAACTCTTTATGCAATTCTTTAGTCAGAACCTGCAACTGTTTTCGCGAAATAGCATCAAGAGCCGAAAAAGGCTCATCCATGAGGAGAATCTTAGGCTGACCAATCATAGCACGAACAATTCCAACCCGTTGCTGTTCTCCACCAGATAATTCACTCGGAAGTCGATGCCCATACTCAGCTACTGGCAAGCCAACCTTGGACAAAAGCTCTTCTGTTTTCTGAGCAATTTTTTCCTTAGTCCATCCCTTCATCTCAGGAATCAGGGCAATATTTTCCGCGACCGTTAGATTGGGAAAGAGAGCAATGGCCTGTAAAACATAGCCAGTAGAAAGACGAAGTTCACGCTCATCATAATCTTTGATACGCTTGCCATCCATATAAATATTTCCATCAGTCGGTTCCAAGAGACGGTTAATCATCTTAATCATGGTCGTCTTACCTGAGCCAGAAGGTCCAACTAAAACCATAAATTCCCCATTCTCAATCCGTAAATTGACATCTCTCAAGACATCTTTTTCTGTGTAACGTAAAGCTACATTTTTGTATTCAATCATTCTGTATCCTCAATTTAAAACTTCCCTCGATTGGTCAAGTCTTCTACCTTAGGCATGACTTCCTTATTGTCCCAATGCTCCACAATTTTCCCGTTTTCTAGACGGAAGATATCATACTGGGCATAGGCAACTCCACCAATCTGAGTCTGACCATAGCTAACCACATAGTTTCCTTGTCCTAAGAGTTTAAAAACAAAGTCAAAAGTGGTCTTTACTTATAAACAGCTAATTTGCTCCATTTTAAACCTCATTTTCCTCCTCTTTCAGATTAGCCAAAATTCTTTCTTGAAAGGCTTCAAACTGACGAATTTCTTCCTCTGAAAATCCTTTGTAAAAAATCGTATCCAATTTCTGACTGACACGATGCCCCACTTCTTTCTGAGACTGCCCCAACTCTGTTAAAACCAAATACTTCTTACGCTTATCTTCTCCACATGGACTAATAGTTACAAGATTTTGTTCCTCTAGCTTTTTTATCATAGTCGTCAGCGTATTATTAGCAAGTCCAGTCGCCAAAGCAATATCTGTCGCAGTTGCACAGCCAGTTTCACTATTCCATAAAACCGCTAAAATCTTTCCCTGCTCACTCCGATAAAGAGCTTCAGGGTCTTGGCTCAGTAACCTTTGAAAAATCCGCCCATTCAACAAACGAATATGAAGGGCTACCAAATGACTATCTTTCATGACACCTCCAATTTATTTCTATATCGAAATGAATAAAGCAATTGTAACACTCGTCGTTCCATCTGTCAACTATTTCGATTTAGAAATAATTTTTCCCAGTAAAAAAATCTCCTACTCAAGGTAGAAGATTTCAATCTTATAAACTTAATCTGTCATGTCCGATACCAAAGTTCGACGTTCCAATGGAATGCTGCACATAACTAGCAAGAAAATGAAACCTGACTGAATCCAGAAGAGGGCCAAGTCAAAGATTCCGTGTACAGCAACCACTGTAAGGAAAGATAGATAAAGACCAATAATCGGACGTTTCCCCGACTCCTGACTCATATCCATCATCAAGCGAACAGGAGCCACAGAAGACAAAACTAGTAAAATGGTCCCCACAATTCCGTAACTCAGAATCGTATCGATATAAAGACTGTGGGCATGTTCATGATATGGAGCATGTATCCGAGGATAAGAGTGCATATAGGTCAATGGCCCCTCACCCCAAAAAGGATTTTGCTTAAATAAGGCCATCCCAGCATCCCAGATAGAAATTCGTTCTTCCATAGAAGAGTCTAAAGTCCCCATCCGAACTCCCAAATCACTAGAAAAGAGGAAGCTCAAGCCGATCGCAAAGACCCCAATACTAAGCCAAAAGGCCTTCCAGTTTTTAATAGTCGTAAAGAGATAGATAATGGCTCCAGCGATAATAGCAGGAAAGGCAGTTCGATTTTGCGTAAAGTTCAAACCGAAGAGATTAACAAAGCCTGCAATCACACAGAATACTTTCAACCAATTCAACTTGGTCGTTGTAAACAGATAGAAGGAAATCATGATACAGAAACAACAAATAATTCCATAATAATTAGGGTTAAAGAAGGTCACTTCTGCACGATTCTGATGCCATACCTGCATATTGGGTGAAAGAAAAGCATAGTTAAATTTCTTCACAATTTGGAAATGTTCTAAACTCGCAAAAGCAGCTGACAAGACGCTACCAAACAAGACGAGCTGCAAAATCAATCGAAAGAATTTATGTGATAAAATCGACTGATAGTGTAAAAAGAAAACAGTAAATAGAAAAATTCCTACTGAAGCCACAAGACCCATCCAATTTTGTGCAAAAACGGATATAACAGTACTATAGCCAAGAAAAAGAAGCAGCATCGGATGCTCCCCCATTTTCTGAAGAATACTTTTCATATCTCCTGTAAAAATCAAACTGATAATATATAAACAGAATACAACTACAAAAAGATAAAAGGGTAAAAAGATACTCAGGATAATTCCCAATAAAATCAGTTCTTTACTAGACAACCCTTTCAGCTTTTCAATAAAGCCTATTGATTTCAAAATGAATCCTTTCTCTCCAAATCAATTGATTCAGATAATAGTAAGCTACCCTTTATTGTACCACTTTTTTAGCAATTTGAAAACAAAGGAATCGCTTCCATAGGTAAAAAAGCGAGCAAAAATACTGAGATTTCACAACTCAAGCTTAATAACTAGATTCACTCTAAAAAATCGTGCCGAAAATAGTAGGCATATGTTAAAATAGTAGTAATAAAATATAGATTAGAAGCAACTATCCAAACTAAAATCAAATCATATACTATTCTTAAAGAAAGGAAACACTATGAAATCCTACCAAGCCGTCTACCAAATTCTAGCTAAAGAAACCGACTATATCAGCGGAGAAAAAATCGCAGAAGAACTATCCCTAAGCCGAACATCAATTTGGAAAGCCATCAAGCGTCTAGAACAAGAAAGCATTGAAATTGATAGTATCAAAAACAAAGGCTACAAACTGGTGAATGGAGACCTTATTCTTCCAGAACTTCTAGAACAAAATCTTCCAATTAAAATCAGTTTTAAACCCGAAACAAGATCAACACAACTCGATGCAAAAGAAGCAATTGATTTAGGAAATGAAGCAAACACCCTCTATCTAGCTTCATATCAAACAGCTGGCCGAGGACGTTTTCAACGTTCTTTCTACTCCCCACAAGGTGGCATTTATATGACACTCCATCTTAAACCCAATCTCCCCTATGACCAATTACCATCCTACACACTACTTGTAGCAGGAGCTATCTACAAAGCCATTAAGAACCTAACATTAATAGATGTCGACATAAAATGGGTCAATGATATCTACCTCAAAAATCATAAAATTGGAGGAATCCTTACTGAAGCAATGACGTCTGTAGAAACTGGCTTAGTCACAGATATCATTATTGGAGTAGGAATCAACTTCGCTATTAATGATTTCCCACAAGAATTAAAAGAAAAAGCTGCTAGCTTATTTAAAACTACAGCTCCAATAACAAGGAATGAATTAATCATAGAAATCTGGCGTGCATTCTTCGAAACACCAGCAGATGAGTTATTATACCTCTATAAAAAACAGTCATTTGTTCTTGGAAAAGAAGTTACTTTCACACTGGATCAAAAAGACTACAAAGGACTTGCTAAAGACATCTCAGAAAATGGAAAACTTTTAGTTCAATGTGATAACGGAAAAGAAATCTGGCTCAATAGCGGAGAAATTTCACTCAAGAGTTGGAAGTAATAATAAACTAGCACAACCATAAAATCGACAATATATAAAGATTTTAGCTTTTCTGCAGCCCACTACAGTTGACAAAGAGCCAAAAAAAACTTCAGATAAGTAATCCAATTAAGTTTTACAAATCTGAAGTTTTTATTCTACTATTCTTAAAAATACAAAAAAAGAGTTATAAACTCTCAATAAAACGGAGAATAAGGGATTCGAACCCTTGCGCCAGTTACCCGACCTAACGATTTAGCAAACCGTCCTCTTCAGCCTCTTGAGTAATTCTCCTATTAATGGGCACGAGTGGACTCGAACCACCGACCTCACGCTTATCAGGCGTGCGCTCTAACCACCTGAGCTACGCGCCCAAGTTAAAAACTTGGTAATTTGAACAAAGTTCAAAGCGGGTGACGAGAATCGAACTCGCGACAACAGCTTGGAAGGCTGTAGTTTTACCACTAAACTACACCCGCATAAATACTATAAATAAAAATGGCGCGAGACGGAATCGAACCGCCGACACATGGAGCTTCAATCCATTGCTCTACCAACTGAGCTACCGAGCCTTATTGCGGGAGCAGGATTTGAACCTACGACCTTCGGGTTATGAGCCCGACGAGCTACCGAGCTGCTCCATCCCGCGTTAATACAAAGGAGGATGTGGGATTCGAACCCACGCACGCTTTTACACGCCTGACGGTTTTCAAGACCGTTCCCTTCAGCCGGACTTGGGTAATCCTCCATATTATTTAAATGGACCTTGTAGGACTTGAACCTACGACCACTCGGTTATGAGCCGAGAGCTCTAACCAGCTGAGCTAAAGGTCCAACAAGATCATTATAGCGGCGAAGGGGATCGAACCCCCGACCTCCCGGGTATGAACCGGACGCTCTAGCCAGCTGAGCTACACCGCCATA